>NZ_JAOWHQ010000041.1:0-13422 GCF_030332565.1 Citrobacter sp. Cpo109 | reverse complement strand
AGCACATCCACGCCTGCATCCTGCAGTCCTTTCGCCAGCGCCAGCTTCAGCGTCTCACTGGTCAGGCGCACATCGCCGCCGAGGACAATCGTTTTTGGCTTCAGGAACTCGCCGTAAGCGCGGCCAATACGCCACGCAATCTCTTCATTTAACTCTTCGCCCAGTCGGCCCCGGATATCGTAGGCTTTGAAGCAGGTTAGCTTATTCATATCTACTTTTCTCGAATTAGACTCGTCCATATTTATCTGATATCCGAACAATATCATCTCCCTCAAAATAAGATCCTGACCGAACCTCGATGACTTCTAGCGGTATTTTCCCCGGATTCTCTAGGCAGTGAATTGAACCAATAGGTATATAGACAGATTCGTTTTCACAAACAAATTTAGTTGATTCGTCAATTGTTACTTTAGCTGTCCCCGCGACAACAACCCAATGTTCAGCACAGTGATGGTGCATTTGTACAGACAATCTCTCGCCAGGCTTGACGGTAATTCGCTTGACCTGGTAACGGTCTCCGGCATCAATGGAGTCATATTTGCCCCACGGACGATAAACTTCGCGGTGAATGTGGTGCTCATGACGTCCGTCAGCTTTAATTTGCTCCACCACTTTTTTGACATCCTGTACCGCGTTGCGATCGGCAATCAGTACCGCATCTTTGGTCTGCACCACCACCAGATCTTTAACCCCGACGGTCGTCACCAGCCCGGATTCGGCATAGACGTAACTGTTTTCCGTTTTGTGGCTAATGACATCGCCGTGATGTACATTACCTTCAGCAGTATGGGCGCTGATTTCCCACAGCGAAGACCAGGAGCCGACATCGCTCCAGCCTGCATTCATAGGCATCACCACCGCATCGGCCGTACGTTCCATTACCGCATAGTCCACCGACTCTTCCGGACAGGCGAGAAACGCCTGTTCATCAACGCGGATAAAATCAAGATCGGGGTCAACCGTACTCATGGCGTTTTCGCAGGCCTCAAGGATGTCGGGACGATACTTTTTCAGTTCCTCCAGGTAACGACCGGCCCGGAACAGGAACATACCGCTGTTCCAGTAGTAGTCGCCGCTTGCCACATACGCCTGTGCGGTTTCCAGATTAGGTTTTTCAACAAACTGCGCAACGTTATAGACCAGCGCTTGACCAGCTAAACATGAAGGTTCACCACTACGAATATAGCCATACCCGGTTTCAGGTTGGTCAGGTACAATGCCAAAAGTCATCAGTTTTCCACTTTCAGCATAGGGAACAGCACTTAGCACTGTTTTACGAAATAATTCTTCATTCTTGATGATATGATCAGCTGCAAGTACAAGGATCAGCGGATCGACATCCGTATAACGTTGCTTGGCAGCCATAGCAGCTAAGGCTATAGCAGGTGCAGTATTACGGCCAGCGGGCTCTAGAATAATATTCTCTGTTAATTGCCCCATTTCTCGCAGCTGTTCAGCAACAATAAACCGATGCTGTTCATTGCAAATCACTATTGGACTTTCGCAATCCATGCCATTCAGACGAGAAATGGTGGCTTGCATCATAGTGAGGTCACCCTTTAGACGCAAGAATTGCTTCGGATAAAGCACACGTGAGAGCGGCCATAACCTACTTCCAGCCCCTCCTGCAAGTATAATAGGAATAATCATACTATTGCTAATTACCTTTGTGGATATTGGAATAAACATCAACCAGATTAGAAATCATTTTATCTCTAGTGAACATATTATGATACCGTTCTAATGCACCTTGAGCGAAATATTCAGACCTAGTTAATACAGAGCCTATCGCATATGCTAATGCCCTTGGATCATTAGGCTCCACCACCAGTCCTGACTCTTCATTTTTATTAACCCACGGAACACCGCTATTTTTTATATTTGTAGAAACAATTGGTTTTCCATAACTCATAGCCTCCAATTGTACAACGCCAAAAGCTTCAGATTTATGTACTGATGGTAAACAAAACACATCACAAAGCATATAATAAGCGGAAAGTTCTTCGTATTTGATAGCCCCCAACAGTACAACTCTTTCTTTTAATCCATTTTCAATAATACATCTTGACAACTCATCAAATAATTCACCCTGCCCTCCAATCAATAAAATAACATCATCCCCTAGAAAATTCATTGCTTTTACCAGATTATTAAAACCTTTGTAATAGACTAGTCGACCAAGGGAAAACACTACTTTTTTATCTTTATATTTCTTTTTTAAGTGCGCCAATAAATTTTCATTAATAGGCAATCGATTAGGTTCAATTCCAATTGGCACACTGATTATTTTATCTCTAACTTTCACTAACTGACTAGACGATTGACCATAAATATCAGAAGTAACTATTATCTTACTTGCCTTCTTTAATAAGGCATTTTGAAGAGGCTTGAATATTTTCAATGCCATTTTTTGTTTGACGATATCACTATGCCAATGTAAAATAATCGGTGCAGCAGGAGGAAATAAAATTAGTGCTAGAACAGCCAAAGGATTAGGCAAGTGCACATGGATAATATCATAATCATTGCGCACCCTCCACCATGCCAATATATATGAAATCGAAATTGGAGTCGAGAGCAGTGTAAATAAAATTGCTGCTCGGATAATTTTCGATGAATTATCTACACTCACTATAGTTTTGTTTGTATTATTAACACTGAGTACATCAACACTGATATCTTTCTCGTTCATCCCCTCGGTGATATCTAATGCGACTTGTTCTATGCCGCCAAAAATAGGAGGATAGAACTTGGATAGTTGCAAAACTTTCATTTTTACATACCTATTTTTCTATGCTATTAAATATATTCTTAAAGTGGTTTTTACATGATTGCTCAGAAAAATAGGTTAAGTATGCTCTTCTATTGTAATCTGTATATTCATGATGCGAAACCTTATTTATCATGGTACAAAATGACTCATTCGTATCACATGAAATAACATTAACCCCATCGATTATTTTTTCATACCCAATAAGTGCAAATGGAGATGCTATGATAATTTTATTGTACATTAATGATTCGGCTATTTTTACTTTCATTCCAGCCCCAGTAAATATAGGGAAAACCATCACATCTATAGAAGAATAAAAGTCACTCAGAGAATCAATATACCCAGACACTGTTACATTATCAGAGCACAGTGATTCGTATCGTTCAAACCCATTACCGCAAATATAAAAATGAGCAACATCGACAAGATTAGGAGCTAGCTTTTCGGAGATAAACTTCGCAGCTTCAATGTTAGCAAAAAAAGCGCTACCAATAAACCCCAGTTTTAATTTACTTCCTGGGCTTTCATTAAGCTTAAAAGTGTCTACCCTCGCTTCCTTTTCTTTAATACAGACAGGGACAATATAATCAGCTTCTCGTCCATATTTATTTTTCAAACGCACTGAATCATTATTATGCAATGTAATAATTACATCACTATGTCTTACCGCAAATTTTTCTGCAAAGAGAGTGGCTAATAATGATGGCAGAAAATAGATTCTGCCAGACAAAATTCGTGATATTTCAAAATCAACTTCAACATTATGAAAAAAAGTAACAATTAGAATATCATTGAATTTCTCCCTACAATACTTTGCTATACCACCTAAAAGACTAGAATCAAGGTAGATAATATCCGGCCGAACATCTTTTATTATTTTTTTTATCTTTCGCATCACGGAAAAATTAAGCCTACCAGAAAACCCCAGAAGATTTGAAAAGGCAGTAGACAACCTACTGCTACTGCCCGTTAATAAAAAATCAACATTATCAGGCGCATCAGCGATATCTTTTAAGATAGTGATAGAATATATCTCATGTGACCCTAAAGATTTTAAAGCTAAAAAATTCGTATTTGAAACGACTGCCCCACCATAGTCATTCTTACCTAAACTCATTGAAATAAAAAGTATCTTTCTCATTCAGTACTCATTCAGTATTCGCATATGATGTCAATAACATACGTAATCAAAAGGCATGCTACCGCCCCAGGCTTAACAGCTACCAGTGCACTAACAAAATGCCAAAGATGTATCCAGCCCTGCTACCTATCGCAAAGCCATCTCAAATTCAAACGCTAATTGTCTTACCAAATGCTACCAGAAACAAGAAAAAATCCAACAAAAAACAGATTAAACTTGGTAGGTTAACTTATTGTAATCCTTCATTTTTAATATAAAAAACGACAGTAACATTCCATTGCCTAAAGCACAGACGCTGGGATGTTAGCTGCCGCTATTTTTTCTGGCTTACCATCACAAAGACGTGAACTTCTATTCGCTCAGTAGCTTCTCGATGCTCTTACGGAACTTCGGACCTTCCTTCAGATTACGCAGTCCATACTTAACGAATGCCTGCATGTAACCCATCTTCTTGCCGCAGTCGTAGCTGTCGCCCGTCATCAACATGGCATCAACGGACTGTTTTTTAGCCAGCTCCGCGATGGCATCCGTTAACTGAATACGCCCCCAGGCACCTGGTTCGGTTTTTTCCAACTCTGCCCAGATATCAGCAGAAAGCACATAGCGCCCTACAGCCATCAGATCGGAATCAAGCGTTTGCGGCTGATCCGGTTTTTCGATGAACTCAACGATGCGACTGACTTTACCTTCATTGTCTAAAGGCTCTTTGGTCTGAATAACAGAGTACTCAGACAGATCACCTTCCATACGCTTACCCAGCACCTGACTGCGCCCGGTTTCATTAAAACGAGCAACCATAGCAGCGAGGTTGTAGCGCAGCGGATCCGCACTTGCGGTATCCAGAACGACGTCAGGTAATACCACGACAAACGGGTTATCGCCAATGATAGGGCGAGCACAAAGAATGGAATGCCCCAGACCCAGCAACTGAGCCTGACGAACGTTCATGATAGTCACGCCCGGAGGGCAGATAGACTGCACCTCGGCTAATAACTGGCGCTTAACACGCTGCTCTAGGAGTGATTCGAGTTCGTAAGAGGTGTCGAAGTGGTTCTCAACTGCATTCTTAGACGCATGAGTCACCAGAACGATTTCTTTGATACCGGCAGCTACAATTTCGTCGACAATGTATTGAATCATCGGCTTGTCTACGATCGGCAGCATCTCTTTAGGGATTGCCTTCGTGGCAGGCAACATGTGCATCCCCAGACCCGCTACCGGAATAACTGCTTTCAAATTAATCATTAAGTCATTCACCTATTCAATTGTTGTTGAATTATAGCTTTTTAGCTTGTTTTAGCCAGTATGAATTACATTACTCCGATGCCGCGTATGTTACGCCGCTTAACTGCGGAATGCAGTAATCTTAATCCCAGGCGGGTACAACTTTTGCCAGGAATGGTCGCAAAGTTACCTCCCCTGCCCCGGCATTCGAAAATTCACCGCTTCGACATTCACCACCTGATGGTTTACCCGATCGATGTCAACTGAACTTTGCCCGCTTTCGTTTACCGCATGTACGTTGGCCAGTGAGAGTAGTGTGTCCTGTCTGGCCATAAACTTGCCGCGCACATCCTGGCGTAGATCGAAGTGCATCTTTAGCGCGGGTCCTGTTGCGGATTGCTGCATCACTCTGATGTTACGTAAAAAAAGGTGCTGCGGTTGGTTGTGCAACTCAAGCGTGGCTCGCTTCATCTCAACGTTGGTGATGGCCACGAACGACGTTGCATTACCTGATGAGATCTGAATGCCGCGTAATTTATATTCAAGTTTTGTGTTATCCAGATGGATATTATTTAACTTAAAGTTCTGCGGAATGGATAAATATCGTCCTTTAATAACACCGTAGCCAATGAGCATACCTGCGCTATTTTCCATATTGATATTATCAATCACGAAATTATCGCATCCATAAATAGCGACCGTCGCATTATCAATGCCCGCTTTCTTACTAAAATCTGGGGTAATATTTCGTGCAGTGATATTACGAATGATAAAATGTTTGCCGTTCTCTACATGGACTAGCTGTCGACAGTCGGTACCGGTGATATTCGCCACGACAAAGTTTTTTACCGCCAGTTCATCGGGATAGGAATTGTCATAGGTACTGCCCGCCAGCCCGATGCCGATGCCCCAGTTCACGTTGCCATTGGTACAGTTAATACGTTCAATGACATGGTCAGAAATGAGGATGTTGCTGTCGTTGATCGCCACATTCCACTCAATGGCATCCCCCTGTAGATCGCTAAAACGGCAGTTTGTAATCTTTACGTCATCCATCCGGTTATGAAAGCCCTGACGCAGGATCCCATAGTTAGCGCGTGTGACGGTAATATCATCGATAACCAGATTACGCATCAGCCTCGGTGTTTTGCCGCCGATATAGATTTGCGTCACTGGCCCGAAACCACTCATGGCAATCCCTTTTATCACGCAATCCGAACCGCGCACATCGAGAGTAATGTTTCTCAGGCTCCCGCCCTGATCGCCTATCACCTTACATCCATCCTGCAGAACAAAGCGACCACGGCCATTGCCGCTGATTCTGCCTTGCAGGTGTAGCGTTTTGCCAGGAGGAATAACGACAGCAGTATTGAGATCCTTACATTCCAGTCCTTTGGGTACGACTACCGTTTGTCCTTCTGGGAACGCCTGCCGGAAAGAAGCGACCCAATCCTTTGGGTTGTAATCCTGAATGTTGACGCAGTCCGATGATTCAAGCGCCCGGACAACGGGAAAATGCAGCACGGCAAGCGCAGAGCCTGCCGTCAGAAAAGTACGGCGTGAGAGTTTGTTCTCTGACATACAACCTCGATTTACATCGTTTGTAGCAGACTGGCTAACTGTTTATTGATCGCTAATTGATTAAATTCTTTTTCAATTTTTTCGCGCGCGCACTGCACAATCGGTTGCACCTGCTCACTATCGAGTAGGCTAAATGCCGCTAATCTCTCTGCCAGAGCCTGCGCGTCATTTTCCGGTGCCAGCCAGCCAGATTTACCCGACTCGACAAGCTCCGGGATCCCACTGTGGACGGTAGAAATGACCGGGATCCCCACTGCCATCGCCTCCATCAGCGCCACTGGGATACCCTCCATATCGCCATCCCTTCCGGTGATCGACGGCAGCAAAAATACATCCGCCTGCTCAAGCATCTCCTTTACCTGATGACTGGGTTTAAAGCCGGGCATCTCAATCACATCATCAAGCTGATATTGCTCGATAAGCGTACGCAAACGACGCTCCCAGGGACCAATGCCAAGAATGCGGTAGCGAAATAAGACGCCCTGCTCTTTCAACTGCCGACAGGCTTCGATGGCGACATGCAGTCCTTTTTTCTCGGTTAACCGGGCGACAGAGATAATCTCCAGCGGTGCGGCTGGGGCTTTCAGTTGACGAGGGCTAAAACGTGTCATGTCGATACCCATACGCGAAACCGCGATTTTTTGCGGCGGGCACCCCATGTTTTTTAAACGTCCAGCCCAGAGATTACTGATGGGTAACATCAAATCTCCACGTTGAAACAGCTGCTGATATTCAGGGGTATAGTGAGCAAGCACATCCCGATGCGAAACATCGACGCCGTGAAAAACCGTGGCGATTTTTCCGCGGATCATCCCAAGCTCACGCAACTTGGCGGCGGTTACGCCTGCCGGCCCAAAATGAGCAATAAAGACATCCGCCTGAAACGCCTGCGGATTCCCGCCGCAAATAGCCGCCAAAATCAGATTGCGCGCCTCCTCGCCATAGCGTGCAACATTAAGCGCCTTCCAGGTCGCTGCGCGGGTGAGACCGTGCAGAGCCGCCGCGGCCCTATATTTCAGCTTCGCCAGTTTGCTTTCCGGTTCATTGAGCAACCAGCGCGTTTTTTCACCCAGCCGGTAGGTATTAAATGAGGCATGCGTATTTTCAAGATCGCCCTTCTGCAAAGCGACAATCTCCACGTCGTAGCCCATATCGATAAATGCGGTTATCTGATTGAGTACAAAGGTCTCAGAAGAGAGCGGAAATTTAAGCAGGAAAAAGCCAATCTTCATTTTTCCCCCTCAATGCGCGTTAAAACCGACTGCACCATGTGTACCCCGCGTTCGCGTTCGCGTGTCACAGCATCCCCAAGCCGTATGTTCAGATCAGGTAACTGTCCGAGGGTATCGGCGACCTTTCCTTCCAGACTGCCATCGAGCAGATGGCGAATATCGACAGCCATCTCCGGCAACCCCAACTGTTGCATAATCCCTGCCGATTTATGCTCGTAGTTAATGGCGATGGCTGGCGTCATAAAATTCATCGAGATGATGGCCGAGTGCAAGCGAGTACCCACCGTCAGATCGCATGCTCCCAGAATCTTCCCCATCTCCAGATCGTTAAGTTCATCCATCACCACGTGATATCGGGACGAATCGTTAACATACTGGCGCAGGTTTAACGCCACCATGCGATCATCTTTGTTGTAACTATCAATACCGGTGCATGTTGACAGTGCAATCACCTGGTAACCTTCATCGAGGATGCGGTTCACCACCCCGGCAAAGGCTTGCTCATAGGCCTGCTGCGTTGTCCCCAGACGCTTATCAAAAGGGGCCAACTCGCGTAATGTAATGGCAACGGTCTTCTGTTTAGCCGCCATATCTAACCAGTGCTGTACCGCATAACCTGGCTCAAAATCCTCATGATGATTGTCGACCAGCCAGGCCGTATCCACGCCTGTTTCAACTTTATCCGTGGTAATTGCGCTGCGCTTCATCAGATCAAGACTTACGGATTCACGTAAAATCAACGCATTACAGTGACCAAACACGTAGTTCGCCAGTTGATTAAACTGCTCATCCTGGAATGGCCCAACGCTGTGACCAATCATGTACAACGGTTTTTTCGCCATAAACGAACACAGGGCATGTTCAAACTGCGGTACGCCATACAGATCGACAAAGAACGATCCGCCGACCTGGATGATGGCGTCATAGCGCGACAGCAGACGAACAAAATCGGTAAAACCCTGGGCGATAGCGATATTGCGCAAATTACCGGAGTCGGTAACACGCGAGAGCAGTACCTGATGCTGATAGCGGCGACGCAGCACTTTCTTCACGCGCCCCATAACACCCGCTGCGTTGTTGTGTTGCTTCATCTGCGAATACAGCGGATCGCCCATCACCGGGCGGTTCAGCAACCATGAGGAGCTCACCGGGTAACGGCTCATAACATCCACTTCAGTCTCAGGACGCAACGCGTTAATGGCATCCAGCAAACCGCGCAGGATCGCGCTATCCCCTCGGTTCCCGCAGGTATGGTTGCCCAAAATTAATAGTTTCATTATGACCTCTTAAAGCGTTGTTCTTATCCTGCACGGAGCAAGGTTTTCATTTTTTCACTGCGACAGAGCTGGCGTTTTATTTCCACCACCAGCGGATGACGCGACAGCACCATCATTAGCGCAAACGCCAGCGCCCCTGCCGCTATCTGGCTCCCCAACAACACGCCCAACGACAGTTGCCCATGCAGCAACACACCCAGCGCATAACTCACCACAAGGGTTGGCAAGGAGAGATACAACGGCAGCCAAAGACTGAGCATGTACTGGCGGTAGCTGGGGCCAAGAACAGGTTTAATCATCACGAAATAGCTGAGGACGGTGTTAATCACCTGGACCAACAAAAAGCCCAGCGTCACGCCAATTACCCCGGCCAGATGTCCACCGATGAAAATGGCGGGAATAAACAGAAAGGTTTTGAACACATTGAATTTAAAGCTGATATCAACCCGCGCTTTCGCCATCAAAAGCGATCCTATTGGATTCCCCACCGAGCGCAGCAGCCCAACAATGCACAGCAGTTGCAGGAGGGGGATAATGCCGTTCCACTTCTCGCCGAATACCAGCGGCACCACGTTATTCGACACCACCATCAGTCCCAGCAGCGCCGGGAAGTTGATAATCCCAACCACCGACAGCAGCTTGTAAAAATTCACTCGCAGCTTTTCACTGTCGTCCTGGATTTTGGCAAACGCCGGAAACAGCACGCGGGTGATAATCGGGTTCAGTTTGATCGGGGGGACAACCGCCACATTCCAGGCGAGATTGAATCCACCCGCCACGCCAGCTCCCAACGTGCGGGCTAAAACCAGCGTGGAAAGGTTGGTATTGATGTAATTGATGATGCTGTCTGCCGTCAGCCACGCACCAAAACACAGATTCGACGAAACCGATGCCAGAGAAAAATGCAGCCCCGGACGGTAAATCCGGCGACCAAAATAGCCGAACAGCAGCGTACGTAGCGTACTGTTTACCAGATACCCGAGAATGGCCGTCAGTGCGAGCGGCCAGAAATGGGCGCTGACTACGGTAAAGGTAAAACCGGCCAGTACCGAACTGGTTTCAATCATGCCAATTTTGTTGAAGGCCAGCTCTTTTTGCATCAGCGCGCGAAACTGCTGCCCGTGCGGTATCACCACAAACGCCAGTGATAAGGTTTTGATGAGCGGTGCCAGTTCTGGGTTATTGAGCACATGGGCAATCGTCTCGCTCAACAGAAACATCGCCACGCATACCACGATACCCATCCCAACGTTGAGCCAGTACAGCGTGGTCAGTTCAAGATAGCCAATCTCTTTACGCTGAATAATTGAGTTGGCGATACCAAAGTCAGACAACGTATCGGCCAGCGCGATGATCACCAGCGCCACGGTTAACAACCCGAACTGGTGGTTATCAATAATCCGTGCCAGTACGGTCATCTGGATAAGCCCCAGACCAATGATGATCACCGTGGCAATCGCCGACCACTTTGCGCCGTTAAGCGTTTTTTCTCGTAAACTCATGTTAATACGCCGCTTTGTTGACAAAGCCTTTGAATACCGTCAGAAAAACAATTTTGATATCGAACCACACGCTCCACTCGCGAATGTATTCGAGGTCAAATTCCACACGTTTTTCCATTTTTTCCAGCGTATCGGTTTCACCCCGCCAGCCGTTGATTTGCGCCCAGCCGGTAATCCCCGGTTTCACCTTATGGCGTAACATGTACCCCTCGATCAGTTGGCGATACTGTTCGTTATGCGCCACCGCATGCGGGCGTGGCCCGACGATAGACATGCCTCCGGTCAGCACGTTAATAAACTGCGGCAGTTCATCGAGCGACGTTCGGCGCAGGAAATTCCCCACAGGGGTAACGCGCGGATCGTTTTGCGTCGCCTGCGTCACCACCGCGTCGTTTTCCATCACTTTCATCGAACGAAACTTCCAGACTTTGATCGGTTTGCCGTCCATGCCATAGCGGGTCTGGCGGAAAATCACCGGTCCTTTGGAGGTCAGTTTTACCAGTAGCGCTATGCCACACAGCACCGGAGAAATAAGCAGCAGGATCAGCGAAGCCAGCACGATATCTTCCGCGCGCTTTAACAGACGATTAATCCCCGAGAGCGGCGTGTCATACAGCGGCACCACCGGAATGCCGTTCATCTCTTCAATCCGTGAATGCAGAATGTTGAAGGTAAAGACATCAGGAATAAGGATCACAGAACAGGTGGTATCAGCCAGCTCACGCACCAGTTTTTTGACGCTGGCGCCATCGCTCATCGACATGGCGATATAAACGTTATGAATGCGTGAGGCTTTGGCGTCATCCACCAGTTGTTGCAGATTACCGGCCCAGTCGCGGGAGTTTTTTCCAGGGATAGGATCGTGATAGACACCTGCTACTTCAAACCCCAGCCACGGTTCATGGCGAAAACTGTCCAGTAGCATTTGTCCGGCTGGCAGCTCACCTGCCACCGCCACCCGACGAGTGTTGTACCCGCGATTGCGCATCCATCCCGCGCCGTAGCGAATAAACGAACGGCACAACACCAGGCCAACGCTGGATAGCAGATACCACGCCAGCCAGACGGCGAGACGGTTGTCAAAATCGTTATTAAAGGCGATCAGACCTGCGCAAAAAATCAGACTCAGCGACCAGTTTTGCAGTAACAGCACCAGCTCAGTGGAAATTTTGACACCACGCCAGGAGCGATAAAAATCCGTTATGCCACCGAGCATCTGAAAAACGACCAGCGTGATCAGCGCCACCAGCAGGTGCATGTACAGGAAAGGCAAACCGCTTAATTCGCAGATTACCCACAACCCGCCAAACATGATGGTGATATCTGAAAAGCGTTGCACCATCGAAATTAACGACGCATTGGTTTTGGCGCGTTCGCGCTTTTTTAGATGTGTCATCGTGGTTCCTGTTAGTCACCCTTTGCCCAGCATCGGGCAAAGGAAGCACCAGCATTACTGATTCAGTAACGCCAGAAGAGTGCGCGTTCGCGCTTCCATCAACGGAATATCTCCGCGCGATTCCACGTTCAGGCGCACCACCGGTTCGGTATTGGATGAGCGTAAATTAAAGCGCCAGTCGACAAACGACATGCTGATACCGTCCGTTCTGTCCACCGACAACGCCTCACGGGAAAAATGCTGCTCCACGCGCGCAATCGCCGCCGTCGGCTCTGCCAGTGTACTGTTTATTTCTCCGCTCGCCGGGTAGGCCACCATCCGGTCACGAACCAGTTCGCCCAGCGACTGCCCTTTCAGACACAGCAGCTCCGCCACCAGCAGCCACGGGATCATTCCGCTGTCGCAATAGGCAAAATCGCGGAAATAGTGGTGCGCACTCATTTCACCGCCATAAATGGCATCTTCACGGCGCATCCGCTCTTTGATAAACGCGTGCCCGGTTTTAGACATCACCGGTTTACCGCCTGCCGCCGTCACCACATCCACGGTGTTCCAGGACAGGCGTGGGTCGTGGATAATTTTCGCCCCCGGATTCTTCTCCAGAAACGCTTCCGCCAGCAGGCCGACAATGTAGTAGCCTTCAATGAACTGACCTTTTTCATCGAACAGGAAGCAGCGGTCAAAATCACCGTCGAAGGCAATCCCCATATCCGCGCCGTGTTCAATCACCGCATTGCGCGTGTCGGCCCGGCATTCCGGCAGCAGAGGATTGGGAATACCGTTGGGGAAGTTGCCATCCGGCATGTTGTGAATTTTGATGAACTCGACCGGCACGCCCAGCGCCTTAAAACGGGCTTCAATGGCGTCAACCACCGGACCTGCCGCGCCGTTGCCGGAATTGAGCACCAGCTTCATCGGTTTCAGGTTGGCTGGATTGATGTAACCCAGCAGGTGGTCAATGTAGGCATCACGGGTAGTAATGCGCTGGTAGCGGCCACGTTTTGTCTCATCAACCGCCGGGAAGTCATTGGCTTCCGCCAGGCGCTGCACGTCGCGCAGACCGGTATCACCGCTGATGGGCCGAGCCCCTTCCCGCACCAGCTTCATGCCATTGTAATCCATCGGATTATGGCTGGCGGTCACTTCAATACCGCCGTCAATGCCCAGGTGGAAAGTGGCAAAATAAATCTCTTCGGTACCCGACATGCCAATATCCAGCACATCCACGCCTGCATCCTGCAGTCCTTTCGCCAGCGCCAGCTTCAGCGTCTCACTGGTCAGGCGCACATCGCCGCC
>NZ_JAOWHQ010000040.1:0-1357 GCF_030332565.1 Citrobacter sp. Cpo109 | reverse complement strand
CGGGTCACGGTCGCACGCGGCGAGGTTTCTCCGCTCATTTCCAGCGACCGTATACGCAACAGAAAGGCACGTAACAGTGCGGGGCTGATACCGGCCAGCGCCTTCTTCCACTCGCTGTTGGCGTAAGTGGTGAACGCTTTTTCATGGGCGCTGATATAAGCAGTACCGGAGGAGCATGCGCCAAGCATGGCGTGGCTTTTGTCTTTCTCCAGCTCGGTAATCAGACCGGTGAACTCATCAGCCAGTTCGCGGCTGGCGATACGTTTACTGTGTTCAGCTTTCAGTTCAGGAGTGAGGTTGCCGCGCAGGGTTCGAAAGCGGCTGCGCCAGTCCTGTTCGGCCTGTGCACTTTCACTGAGGGCGGTCTGTCGTTCCTGCTCACAACGCTGAATGGAAGCCTCAATGTCGCTGAGTTTACCCATGCTGGCCGTGTGTGCATCTTTTGCTTCGTTAAGTGCGGCCAGCGCACCGGCAATGCGTTGTTCCGCGCCTTCATCCTGTTTACTGATAACGGTCTGCATGGCTTTGATAATGAGTTCGGGTTTCATGTTCAGGTTCTCCGTGTGTTCAACCTGAAATGATTCTGACGCCTCCTGCACAACAACACGATTCATTGCCGTTGTCAGAATGCTGGCACAAACAGACCTTAAAAACCGGCTGGCCAGAGAAAGGTCGCAGGAAAACCTTACTCACCGTTTATTTTTTTACTTATAACTATTCACCACTGTTCACCTCAAATAAAAATATAAGTAATACAGTAAGTTAAATGATGAACAGTTGAGGGTCTGACTGTTCACCGTCTGTTCACCACTGTTCACCCTCCTGTTTTGCTCTGGCTATAGCATTTAGACTTTATTTCGATTAAAAATAAAAAATATATAACTAAAAGCAATAGAAATTGCTGCATTGTAATGCAGTGATTTGCATATGTTTGCCAGCGTTTGCCTTTGTTTGCCAGAGCGAAAAGTCAATGTTTGTTTCCCCGAAAATCTCACATGACCTGAGGAAAAATATAGACATAATAAGGAGCTACCCGAAGCCGGACGGACACGACCGGCACTGTATGGACTTTGTGAGGTAGCCCGATGCACACCGCTTTTTCTTCCCCGTCTTCTGCCCCTGCCGCACCGCTGATGCCGGTTTCTGATACCGTTCACGAGCGCTTTATCCGTCTGCCCGAAGTGATGCATCTGTGCGGCCTGTCCCGCTCGACCATTTACGACCTCATCAGCCGGGAAGCCTTCCCGAAACAAATCTCCCTCGGCGGAAAAAATGTGGCGTGGGCGCAGTCTGAAATCACTGCATGGATGGCGGATCGCATTGCCGAACGTAACCGGGGCTATGACGCATGATGATG
>NZ_JAOWHQ010000039.1:0-338 GCF_030332565.1 Citrobacter sp. Cpo109 | reverse complement strand
TATCTGTCGGAAAACGTCAAACAGCGTTATCACCAGTGTACCAATATCGAATGCTCGGCCACTTTCCGCACCATCGAGTCGGTTGACGGTGTGATACGTGCCGCACCGGAGAAACCCGACCCCGCCCCGGTGACGCCACCGCCGCCGCGTAAAGTACAGGGCTGCTACAGCTCGCCGTTCCGGCATTAATCAGGAGAGAGACACGTGACCACTGTGACCATACAGCAGGCCTTTGAGGCCTGTCAGACGAACAAAAACACCTGGCTGAAACGTAAAGCCGAACTGGCAGACCTTGAACGGGAATACCGTGAACAGCTCCTTGCCGGTGACGAACAAAT
>NZ_JAOWHQ010000038.1:0-687 GCF_030332565.1 Citrobacter sp. Cpo109 | reverse complement strand
GCGTGGGCGCAGTCTGAAATCACTGCATGGATGGCGGATCGCATTGCCGAACGTAACCGGGGCTATGACGCATGATGATGGCCGCTCAGCAAAAAGCCCCTTTTTCTGGCTTGCTTCTTTTCGCCGTTTCCAGGTATAGTTTTCCCGCTGTCGCAAAATCGGCAGCCGGGCGTAGGAACCCGTGTAATTCACAGGCGACAACAGACGCGCCATGCGTCTTTTTTTACGTCGTTGCTCAGGCACACCCATTTTTCGGGCTGTGGTGCTTATTCCATAGCCCCTGTCAGATAATGGTGGTCCGGGCGGGGCAGCTTTCGGGCTGGCCGGTATTCTGTGAAGCCGGTATTCCTACCCCCGTTCGGGTCACCACCCATGAGCGTAGGAACTCCGGTGGTGGCAATAACCGCTATTCACAGGAGGTTGCCATCATGGCTACGACCCTCACCCCGTCACACCCGCAGTTTGTCTTTGTGTTTGCCGCCGTTCGTCGCGCAGACCGTAAACCCCGTATTTGCATGCTGCGCACCGTTGCCGGTGACGAGCACGCCGCACGCCTTTCCCTCGTTCGCGATTACATCCTCTCGTTCGCTGGCCGTTTGCCGGTTCTGGAGGTGCGCGCATGAGACACACCACCATTACCGCCCGTGACCTCGAATGTCTGGAGCATATGCGCAACGTCGGCCAGCT
>NZ_JAOWHQ010000037.1:0-291 GCF_030332565.1 Citrobacter sp. Cpo109 | reverse complement strand
TTTTCATTTCTTATTACGGAGAAATGAAACAGTGTGTCGTTTCAATTTTCAGCTTGATCCAGATTTTTAAAGAGCAAATATCTCAAACGTGACTCGGAAGTCAGTTTTGAGATACTTCGGTCGGCGACTTTCACTCACACATACCAGCAAGTGGCGTCCCCTAGGGGATTCGAACCCCTGTTACCGCCGTGAAAGGGCGGTGTCCTGGGCCTCTAGACGAAGGGGACACTGAAGTCTCAATCGCAAGACGCCTTGCTATTTACTTTTCATCAGACAATCTGTGTGAGCACT
>NZ_JAOWHQ010000036.1:0-254 GCF_030332565.1 Citrobacter sp. Cpo109 | reverse complement strand
GGTGCCAGCGTGGCGGCCAGCTCCGCGCCGTGCTGCTGCATAAAGTCATGGAGCCGGTTGCGGATGCTGATGTGCTGCACTTTCTCATGTGAGCGGATATAACGACCGGCGGCCTGATTAATCTCCCATTTTTTCACGTCGATATTGTCGCGCAAATCCTGCATTCTGCGCGGGATTTGTTCGTCACCGGCAAGGAGCTGTTCACGGTATTCCCGTTCAAGGTCTGCCAGTTCGGCTTTACGTTTCAGCCAGGT
>NZ_JAOWHQ010000035.1:0-221 GCF_030332565.1 Citrobacter sp. Cpo109 | reverse complement strand
TATCTTCGAGTGCCCACACAGATTGTCTGATAAATTGTTAAAGAGCAGTTGCGACGCGCTTTAGCGCTCTGTCGCGAGGTCCCGTATATTACGTTTTCCTCATTCAGAGTCAAGCATTTATTTTTGCTTTTCTCTACGAGATTCTCAGTGGAACCCCGCTGACCCGGCGGCTTGTAATCCGTTGTTCCGTGTCAGTGGAGGCGCATTATAGGGAGTTATTT
>NZ_JAOWHQ010000034.1:0-413 GCF_030332565.1 Citrobacter sp. Cpo109 | reverse complement strand
GTGACAAACTACCACCAGCGCTGCCTGACGCACTATTTTGACACCAAAGCCTATCCGCAGACGTGGGAATATTTCAGCAGACAGGATGAGAACATGGCGTCTGCCGCGATGGTGCTGGCTTCGACGGGGTCAGCGGCAACGGCACAGGGCATGGTGGCGAGCAATGAAGACAGGGTTCCTTCTTCGGCATGGTACGTTACGGGCGAAATCAATGGCCGGCAGTTTTCAGGGTGGCTGGGCGCACCCTATTGCCGGGAAGGTGAGGAAGTGGAACTGATTGCCGCGCCGGTGGGAGAGGAGTACCTGGTATATGCCCTTGTCCGGCCACATGCGCGCTCGCTGACCATGCCGCCGTGGTGCTACCAGGGAATACGACGGGCACGAATAGACGCGATGAAAGTCCCCATTTCGAT
>NZ_JAOWHQ010000033.1:0-310 GCF_030332565.1 Citrobacter sp. Cpo109 | reverse complement strand
AAACAACATATCCTTCACAATCATAACCGATCAACTCCAGGTAGCGATTATCATCAAACCGGTAAATTACCTGTGAGGGTGTTTTTTTTGTACAGCCAGCGATAGCACATAGCGAAATAGTTCCGATTATTATTTTTAACGCACTTCCCTTATTCATAATTTATCCTTAAACATTAAGCGGTTTTGGCATATCCCATTGCAGATTATTTCCCTGCATCCATATCGCAGTGCATCCGGGTCCAGCCCTTATAGCCCACCACTTCCGGTTCTTTGTCCGGCAGGTTTTGATAGTTGGCCTTATAACCTTCCG
>NZ_JAOWHQ010000008.1:0-28556 GCF_030332565.1 Citrobacter sp. Cpo109 | reverse complement strand
AAGGTATTCGAGAAGCCCTGAAATGCTTTTCCCGCTGAGATTCGTCAGCGTGGCATCAAGTGGCTGTTTCCCCGCCAGCGCGTTCATCACTGTTGTCGCAAAGTTAGGATCATTCCCCAGCGCAGCCGCCAGTTCATTCAGTGTGTCCAGCGCCTCCGGCGACGAACCAACCAGCCCCGCAACAGCAGATTTCACAAACGCGGTAGTGGCAATCTGCGTATTATTCGTTGACTGAACAGCAGTGGGAGCCGTTGGCGTTCCGGTCAGGGCCGGGCTTGCCAGCGGTGCTTTCAGTGCCAGCGCATTATTAATGGTGGTACTGAAATTCGGATCATTATTGATAGCTGCTGCAATTTCTTTCAGCGTATCCAGCGTTGCCGGTGCGCCACCAATCAGGGCAAGAATAGCAGCCTGTACAAAGGCGGTGCTGGCAATCAGGGTGCTGTTGTTTCCTGCCGGTGGCGTTGGCGTTTTAGGCATCCCTGTCAGAGTCGGGCTGTCTTTTGGTGCATACTGTGAATGAGGATCAACAGCAGCAAGATGCTTTGCCATCAGGTCATCCACATACACCTTAAGCTCCAGCACCTTATCATCCACATATTTGCGGGTTGCCAGAACCACTGCAGGGTCAATTTTCAGGGTGATGTTATCGGTGCTGCTGGTAATCAGTACCATACGCACGGTCTGCGTGCGTCCGCTGCCCTCTGCCAGCTTCGGCTTGTAACTTTCGGGGCAGTTTCCCACAGCAATCAGCGCACCTGTTTCATCAAAAAGGCCGACTTCACGAATCCACCACCCGCCCTCGTTTTCGGGGATCACCTGCTCAGCAATAATCTGGCTGCTGTTCTGCGGATCGATATACAGCATATTCAGCGCTGCACGGCGCTCCTCAGCCACTAACGCGGTCTGTTGCGCGTTGGGTGTGGGCAGCGCACCGCCACCGCTACCCACCGCCATATGGGTAATTTTAAGCGGGACACCGAGCGCGGCGGCGCTTGCCAGTTTCGCCGCGCCGATATCCGTCAGCAGGGTGTAAAATTTTGCGCTCATGGGTTCACTCTCATCGTGTCAATAACATGGACCGCCCCGCCCTCATAAGCGGTGCCGCCGGAAATAATGGTTTCGTTGATATACGGGTAGATCGTGATTTCTTCGCCGGTGTAGGTGGCTGCACCCACAAAATACGGGCCGCCTGTCTGCAGGTTGATGGACATACCAACCAGATGACGGCTGCATGGTTTTGCGTCACCGATCAGGCGCTCCAGCTCCAGATAGGTTTCTTCTGTTATGCCCTGGTCCTGCACACCAATATCCAGACGGAACGTCCCCGGCGTTTCGCCGGTCTGCCACCACTCAATGATGCGGATCAGGAAGCCAAACGGCTCCACCACGCGCCGCACGGCGCTGGTTGTCCCCTTGTGCTGATGGATATAAAAAGCGTCCTGCACAACGCGGCGCTTGACGCTTTCTGTCCAGCTCTCATCCCAGCGGTCAACAGAAAACGCCCAGGCCAGATAAGGCAGGAACCTGATCGGGCAGGTTGCCGGGTTCCATAAATCACGCAGCGATACCTGCAGATCGGAAATCCCGCTGCAGGTCTGCGCCAGTCGGCGCTCAAGTGGCGACGAACCCGGCGGCAGCAGACTATTCATCCGTGCCCCCGTTGGTAACGCTCCACTCTGTACAGGACGCCGCCTGCGTCTTATCCAGCACCACATCCTCCAGCGGGGACGTCAGCTCCACACGCTGGACGCCCTCCACGTGCAACGCGGCATAAATGGCGCTACGGCGGATATCACGTCCCAGCCGCGTCTGACTGGCGATGTATTTCTGCAAACTGGCTTTTGCTTCTGCCATCACCGGCTCAGCCTCCGGCCCCGGATAAAGGAAGATCGTTGCGTCCACGCTGTACGGAATAATTTCAGCGCTGCGCACCGTCAGGCGGTCTGCCACCGGGCGAACCTTTTCACTGTTAAGCGCCTGCTCAACCACTGCCAGCAGGTCAGTCCCTGCCGTACCGTCACCCTCGCGGCTCAGTACGGTAAGCACCACCTCAGCCGGTGCAGGACTGGTTGCGCTGGCATCCGCCACGCGCCCGTCGGCACTTCTGGCGTGGAACTCATAGGCTCCCGTCGGCCCTGCAACGGACAGCCCCTCAAATGCTGCAGGAATGCGCTGGCGTAATGCTTCATCACTTTCCATCACTGCAGCGACCGGCGGCACCGCGTCATTATCTGCTGGGACTACCGTCAGGCGCTTCACGTTGCAGTTACCTGCCAGTTGTTCAAGGTCATTTCCCATGGAATAGGCCACCATGACCGCCTGCGCAGCCTCATTAATACGCTGGCGCAGCAGGATTTCTCGGTAAGTATTCTCCTGCAACAGTTTGGTGACAGGTTCTGACTCCAGCGCTAACGTGCGCATAACGGCCTCCTGTTCATCAGCCGGATGAAGGGCCACAAAGGCGGCCTTACGTTCTGCCAGCAATGCCTCAAAGTCCGGCACATCCACAATCTGCGGCGGCGGTAGTCGGGAAATGTCAATGACTGCCATTGTCTGCTCCTGTTGATACGGAAAGGGAAACCGGTGCGCCGTTATTGCTGTGTCCGGTAAGCTCAACCACCATAGAGCCGTCAAAATTGCTGTTGATGGTGATGGAGTCCAGCGCAAGGCGCGGTTCCCAGCGGTTCAGCGCCACATAGACCGCAGACATAATCTGCAGGCGCAGCGCCGGGTTCTGCGGCTGGTCAATCAGGGCAGACAGCAGGGAGCCATATTCCCGGCGGGCAAGACGGCTGCCCTGCGGCGTCAGCAGAATATCCCGCACCGACTGGCGCAGATGGTCCGTATCTGCAATGGCCTGCCCGTCATTCCTGCTCATACCGATATACAACGTCATACCGGTCCCCCCGTGTTGTCGCCGCCTTTCAGAACGCCAGTATGCTCATGGTCATCAACTACGATCCCGTTAGAACTCATTGCGCCGCCGCCCTGGGTGACGCCGCCATTGATCACCACTTCGCTGTTAATGCGCGTGGTGTCAGCCTCCACCACAAACTCACCGGTTTTGTAGGTGACACTGTCTGATGCCTCGATCACCATGGATTTGATGCCCCTGACATGCCATCGTCCGGTGGCAGGTTCATACTCAAACCATCCCCCGTCCGGGTACTCCGTCACGCAGCCGTCCACGGAATCCGACGGTGGCGGAAACTGATTGGAGTAGATGGCAGGCAGCACAAATGCGGTTTCCAGATTGCCGCCCATGCTCAGCACCACCACCTGCTCATCCGGCGATGGGCACCACCATGTACGGGCACCACCGGCGCGCAGCGTCAGCCAGTTAATCCAGTTAGTTTCAAGCTCACCCACTTTCACCCGACACAGCCATTTCTTCCTGTCCACTTCGGTCACGATACCGGTACGGATCAGATTGGTGATAAGGCGCATGATTTCTGTTAGTTGTGCATTCATCTCCAAATTGTCAAACAAGACAACGACGAATACATCGATTTAGAATTGTAAGAGTTTTAACACAATAATAATTTTAAGAAAAAATGATGACTTGAAATAAAAACGCCCTATAAAAGGGCGTTTTACATTATTGTCTAACTTTAGGCTTGATAATTCCTAATGCATCCCACAAACCACAATGTATTTCAAAATTCAACGATGGGTCCATTTCTAGATCTTCATCATTAAATGACCACAAATAAACATCCCCACCATCTGCTTTAGATCTTCTAAGTATATTTCCAATAGCGCCAACCTTAAATAAACAACTCAGCATTTTATTAAGCGTTAATGAGCTATCTCCTAAGTCCAACCCTTCAAACTTCTCCTTGATTAAAGATGGAGTAAAACCTCTTTTTTTTACAGATCGTAAAAGAGAAAAGCAGTCATCTATTTCTGAATCGCTTAAATGCCCCGCAAGCTCAGACCTAATTTCACGCAAAAGATAAGATGAGTATTTTTTAGAAACCTTTGTGAACATGGGGGCTTCAAATCTTTCGGTATTCTCTCCATATTCATCTTGAATATAAGTTAGCATCCTAACGGCATCTCTTGGGCGACCTAAAGTTCTATGTAAAATATAAACAGAGCTATGTTCACCGGCGACTTTCTCAGTGAAAATTTTCCCGAACAAATCAGAACAGCTTAACTCATTATAATAACCAGTGGAGTTTTTAATTTTAAAAGCAATCATATCAAAAATCTCAGAATCACTTGCCCGTTCTCCAACAGAGCACCAATCAAGTGTAACAGAGTTATCTTCTATAATTTTATTAATATTCGGAGATGAAAAAGTATTTATTATATCATGACGAATTACTGCACCAATTTTGGCATCTATTTCATTTTGCATTAGAGTTTTATTAATTGACATAACAGCATTTAAAAAACTTATCATTGCATTTTTGTATTCAACTGTTGCATCAAACTTATCATCTAACTCATCATAAAATACATATATCCTTTTATTACTCTCCTTTAACATGTCAACAATATAAAGCTGTAAAGATTCCATACACTCTAAGTAATTCTTTTTTGTTTCTTTTGTTTTCTCGACCTCACCACCTTTTGCTTTCGCTTCACCACGAAATACTGGAAATCTAAATCCGATACCAACCTCACCCGATGCTTGATATTCCCTAGTTATTTCAACTGTTTGCTCCGGCCTTAACTCTCCCGCGACATGGCCAAAAGAACGTAAAAAACTTTCCAAGTGAGTTATTTTACCTTCACTAAATCCATTTTTATATTTTACAATATTTTTAGCAAGATTAACCAATATCATCCATTTAAAAATCGGCACGTATTTTGTAGAAGATACATCTTGCCCTTGGAAGTGAACCAGTTCATGAAAAACAAAATCTTTTAATGATTCTACAACTGCAATATCATTATTTTTTCGTTTTGCATTACAGTAGACATTAACAAGCAATGTCTTACCCGTTCCCTTCCTGCCGATTACTAGCATTTTATTTTTTCTATCAAGCTTACCTAATGAATTATTTATATCATAAAAATACCTAGAGTAATTATCGAGATATAATACCTCATTCTCCCCATAAACCTCACCAAATTTAAACTCACCAATTTTTGGCCGCATAATATTCCATCCTTAAGAAAAGCATATCATTATAATGACTGCTTTTATCTATAGCAGATTTCATATTCTCATTGAAGTAAAATTAACTCACTTATGCAGTCCTCCCTTGCCCTGCAACCAACTTAGTAACGAGTTAAAAATAAGATATTTTTCTTTTTCACCAATACCCAACAAACGCCGCTCTGCATAGCGGACCTCCGGTCCTTTACGGCTGACGCGATCACGTAGGCCGTAGTGGTGAACACGTGCAATACGCTGCACCTTACCCTCAAACTGCACGCTGGCAGAGTCGGCACTGGCTGCAGTTTTCAGGTATTTTATGGTGCGAAGCTTTGCAAACATCTGGCGTTTGATGCGTCCCTTCTTGCTGCGGGCTGTCACCCGGCGCGGCTCATAGCCGCTGCCGTCTGGATTACGCTGCAGCCTGATGTTCTGCTGCTGCGTCCGGCGCAGCTGTTGCGCCAGTTGCCGCATCATATGGCTGCGTGCTGCAGGCTCCAGATTTGCCAGCAACGCCGTCAGCCAGTCATCCACCCTCTGCAGTTCATCCACGTTTCACCGTCCACATTTCCTCGAATCCGTCAGGCTCCGGCACCGCTTCAACGCTCGACACATTACCGTCAGTGCTCACCAGTACACGCTCCGTCAGTTGCAGATTCAGACTGATATCGCATACATCATTGCGCAAAATATCCACTTCAAAGGTGAACAGTTTTTCGCGCAGCTCCGGGTTGTTGATGGCGTCCGGCTGGTTTACTCTGAGCCACAGCAACACGGGAGCCATCAGCAGATTCTGGTCACCGCTGAAATCCTCGATCACCACGTTCAGGGTGTAGCGGTATTCCCATGACATAGAGCTGGCACCGGTTGCCACCAGTGAGCCGTTATCAACGAAAAGGTGCAGCTTATCCGGGTTGTTGCGGACATACACCACCGCTTTATTCAGGGCGCTGCGCAGGGACTGCGGTTTGTTCACTGTTTCGCTCCTGACACGCAACTATCGTGTCGACTTTGTCAGCACAGACCGCCCAGGCGGACTCTGTTTCATCCAGCGCCGCATTCAGATCACCGTTACTGCGCGGCGCTGACCTTTCCAGGCGGCACTGCGTCACTCTGGGACAGCCATTCACGGTAAGCTGCACCTCCGGCAAGGGCCGGACGTTCGCGCAGCCTGATAATGTCAGCAGGCAAAGGAGCGTCAGCCCAGCGGCGCAAATCCTCGTTTTCACGTTTCAGTTCCTCGATCCGGCGCTGGCGGCTTCGCAGCAGTGCGGTGGTCTGTTCCGCTGCCGCATAAAGCCGCGCCTGCTCCCGGCTGTTGGTTTCGGTCAGAATGGACAGGCCGATCACCTGACTGTTTTTCTTCTTCAGTTCCTGCGTTTTGCTTTTCAGCGCCACGCCCTGCGTCTCAATGGTGTGACTGGCATTGTTAAGCCGCCACGACTGCCAGCCCAGCGCAACAAGAACCAGCGCCAGCCCTAACATCAACGCGCGATTCATTCCCGCAATGCCTTTAATTCATCCTTGATTGCCAGGCCAATGGCAACGGTAGATACATAAACCAGCCCCGTCAGTTTCCACCCGGCAAGCAACATCACAAAGGCAACAGCCAGACGCAGATACCAGGTGAGAGTGATTGCGTCCATCACCCTTAATACCCTGCCCAGCAGGAATCTGACCTTTAGCCGGTCATTACCTGTCAGAGTGCAGGAATAAAGCCCGGTAAAGCAGACCAGAGAAAACGCGGCAAACTCAAACCACATGATCAGCGCCAGCGGGAAAAGCGCATGGGAGGCAGGGAAAATCACATCAACCATCACAAGAAGCACCAGAACCGAAAGCGGCAGCCAGTAACTTTTTAACCATTTCATTTCAGGACACTCCTTTTAAGCACCAGGCCATTTCCCGCGCGCGGCGGTTCTCCAGACCTTTATTTTTCACACCGTTAACGTAAATCCAGCGCGGTAGCTGGTTACATGCCTGCCACCACTGCTGGCGATTGATATATGACACCATGGTTGACCTGCAGATCGCGCCGGTCCCCACATTGAAACCAATACTCACCAGCGCATCGTAGACATGCTGCGGGGGCTTAACCGTCAGGCAGGCATCCAGCCTTTTTTCAGTCAGCAGCACATTGTTTATTAACCCCTGCGCCGCCTGCCGTTCCGTGATAGCTTTCCCCGGCACCACCCCGGATGTATTTCCGATCCCGTCAGTCCAGACACCTGCGCTGCACTGATACGGCTGCAGACGACATCCCTCGTAATCGGCAATCAGTTTCAGCCCTTCAACGGAGGTTTTGAGCGACTGGAAACCGGGCAGCGTGGCGGCGATAGCCAGCACAGCCCCGACAAGGCAGCGCTTAACGATTGAAGGATTCATATTCCCCCCGTGAAATTTTGCCATCGCGCAGCAACCTGAAAGACTGGTGTTTGTAATACCAGTTGATAGCCAGCATCAGCACCCCAATCAGTACGCCGCCAACCGTTGACGCATCCTTGAGCGACAGATCGCCCAGCCATGCCAGCAGCACGGCGATGCAGTAAGTGATAAAGGCGCTGATTCGTTCAAGCGTCATAATTCAGTCCCATAGCTGGACGGTCTGCGCCGTAGTTGACGCCGTAATGTCCGGCAGCTCCACTTGCAGCCCGTGCGGTAAAAATGGGCCGTACTCAGCCAGCCCCGGATTTGCCTGCAGAACCTGCTCAGTGACACCCTGCGTGCGCCCGTAATGACGCCAGCAAAGCGCGTCCACCGTGTCATACTGATGCGCACGCACTTTCATCAGATAAGCTCCACCGTACAGTGCGGTACATCCTGCACCCGGCTGATAGCCCAGCGGGCATCACGCCACAGATCGCCGCTGGCCTCCGCCAGCTCCTCCCCTCGCTTCACGCCTGACGCCGTGGCGTCATAGTCCTGATAACGCTCATTGAGCACGGCGCGCGCCCAGCAAAAAACGGCGTTGTGGTAGTGCTGAATGCGCTCGCTCTTGCCGTCCAGCATTTCTGCAGGAACCTCAGCGAGTGTCCGCCAGCCCAGCATCTGCTGACGGTTGCGGAAGTCGTACAGCTCAGCGTTAACCTCAGAGATCGCCGTCAGCACGACCTGCTTTAAACGCGACTGCGTCACCGTGCCGTCAGTACGCATCACACTGCGAAATTCCGACAGGTCCACATCAGGCCAGAACGGCGTATTTTTGATGACCTCCGCCTGTTCCGGTACCTGTTCGGGCGCAACAAACTTCATGCGGCTTTCTCCTGAATAAGTGGGCGGTGGACGGGGTTTTGATGTGGCAGTGCCTTTCGTCACCCCGTGCCGCCCGTGCGCGGGGCACGTTCTTTAGCGGCTGTCATTGCGCAGTCTGCGCTCCAGCTGCTGCTTTTCTTTTTTCACGCCACAGCGGGGATCGAGCTGCAGCGCATGGGTAAGGTGATTCAGGGCAGATGCCGGGCTGCTTTCGCTCAGTACAGCGCCGATGGCTTTATGCAGACGCGCCCGCGACTGGTCCGGCATATCCAGATCGGTTGTCAGATCCAGCGTCTGCAGAAGCAGATCGGCATCAAAACCGGCTGCGGCTAGCAGAGCGCTTTGCGCCGCGTCTGCCATTTCTTCTGCCAGCACGGTCTGCACGTTACGGTTGCCCAGCGGCATCACCCAGCCATGGCGCAGCGCATGACGCCCGATTTCCAGCGCACCGGCATAATCACCGGCGTCGATACGCCACAGCATCACGTACATCAGCACGTCATCCTGCTGCGCACCTCCGGCAGCCAGCACGCCCTCTGCCCAGGCAGAATATTTCGGCAGCAGCTCCACCTTGATTTCCGCCTTTTTCACCGTGGACTGGATGCCTTTAAGCCTGCGGCGATCTTCTGCCAGTTGCAGCAGCATCAGGTCATAACCCGACGCATGGCGAACACTGCCGCCCTCACGGGCGGCCTGTTCGGCCTGAATGCGCAGGCGGTGCTGCCGTGCGGGACTCAGGCTCATGCGTTACTCTCCGTTTCCTGTTTCTGCTGCAGGCTGGTTGAAATCACCGATTTCGATGTTTTCAACCAGCGCCGCGCAGCGGTAGTCCTCGACCACATACGCCTCGTTGACGGATTCAAAGTTTTCAATCCGGTCACGTTTCGGGTTGTCGATAACAGAACGGCGGCGGGTGTCTTCCTGCCAGTAGATCGACAGGTTATCCAGACGGGTGATCAGCAGGGCATTCGCCGGGAAGAAAGGCGCACGCACAGCCTGCAGGCCGCCCATGCGTTTCTGGCTGATGATCAGATCAGCGGCGATTTTCTCGCTGTTGTCCTGCTCTTTGTTAACCAGCGGGAAATACTTGTCAGACAGCAGTTCACGACCACAGATAACAACCAGCTCGTCATCATCCTGATACTCCACATCGATCAGCTCGTTGACGGTATCCATCACCACCGCGTCAAGATTTACATACTTACCACCCGGACCTACTTTTACCGGCTCCGCAGTAGTGGTGCCGTCTTCTGCGGTTTTGCTGCCCATAACATGATCCGGCGCGTCTTCGCGGATTTTCTGCAGCCAGCCTTTATTGACGTCCTGCAGCAGCGGGTTTTCTGCACGATTGGACGTTTTGGCGCGCTTCACGCCGTTAAAGCCGATCATGATGCGGTCCAGCGCCTGACGTTTAACGATGGCGTTGCGGATACGCACCTGGAAGTCCTGGAATTTCGCCCACATGTCCAGTTTTGCGTAGGTCAGCACCGTATCAAAGTTGGTCTGCTCGCATTTGTATTCCACGTCTTCCATCAGCGTCGGATCGGTAGGCTCGCGCTCTTTGGTGGTGGTATCGGTGGTTCCGGCAATGGTGCTGCCAACGCCCAGCCCCAGCAACTGCCCGGACTGCTCAGTGACCGGCGTGATGTTAATCAGTGTCAGGAAAGCAGCGGACTGCTGGATCTGGTCTTCCAGCGTCTGCTGCACGGACGGCTCCACTGTGAACTTGCTGGAGAGTTCTTCAACCTCCACACCATTCAGGCGCGCCAGCTGCTGCAGGTAAGCGTTAAAGGCAAAGCGGGTTTTCTTTTTCATCTGGTTTTATGCTCCATCAGCAATTGGTCAGGGTGCCTGCCGGTGCGTCACCGCCCGGCGCGCGCTGGCGGTAATCCTTGCGGCTGTCTTCGCGGCTCAGCTGCTGCTGTAGCTCGGCAAAGGCGGCCTGCTGCTCCTGCAGGGAGGACTCCAGCGCGGAAAGGCGTTCACCGTTTTCAGCCAGGGATTTATCAGTGCGCTCGCTCAGGTTCTGCTGCTCGGTGGCGACAAGTTCCACGGCTTTATGCACGTCTGAGAAACGCGCATCGTCGGTCTGCTCTTTTTTGGTGAACAGCGCCGTGACGCGGGCAAAGAGGGACGGCTTTTCGTCCTGGGCTTCTTCCAGTTCGATCAGCGTTTCAACCGCTTCCGAAAACAGGTTTTCAGGGTTCTGCTTACGGTTTGCCAGCGGGTTATGTGCGGCGCTGGCGCTGAAAGCCAGCATTTCGGTGCCAAGGCTCGCAGGATCGTCCGTCGCACCCAGCCCTACAAGGTAGGCTTTGCCGGTGTCGGCAAACTTCGTGCTGACCTCCATGGAGGTGAAAAGCTTCTGGCCTTTTTTCACCAGTTCCACCAGGGCGTCAGTGGGTTCGATATCGGCATAAAGTGCCATCTTGCCCGCCAGTGGGCCGTCCTGGATTTCTTCTGCAACCAGCCCCGTCACCCTGCCATAGCGGTTAAACGTGCTCTCCGGCAGATAAGACTTGATGTGCTCAAGGTTAATCAGCGCGGTATAGACCGCCGGGTTGTAGCTGGCAGCCATCTGTACCAGCCATTCACGCTGGATCTCGCGCCCGTCAGTGGTGGCACCTTCCACCCCGATACGGAAACGCTTTGCTTTCACTGTCATGAGCCGTGCTCCGTTAGAAATAACTTACTGGAGTCTTATGTTTGCGGTGATGGGGGGAGTGAAACAACGCGCGGCACTTGTACGGTAAACCACACAAACCGCAGCCGGGGAAAGCCGTCAGGCAAGGCCGTATGTTTGGGCCATGAACACGACACTGACCCCCGCAGACCTCGATCCCCGTAGGCAGGCCATGCTGCTGTACTTTCAGGGATACCGCGTAGCCCGCATTGCTGAAATGCTGGGCGAAAAAGTTGCAACCGTTCACAGCTGGAAAAAACGCGACAAGTGGGGCGACTATGGGCCGCTGGATCAGATGCAGCTCACCACCGCCGCACGTTACTGCCAGCTCATCATGAAGGAGCAGAAAGAAGGGAAAGACTTCAAGGAAATTGACCTGCTGGCTCGCCAGTCAGAGCGCCACGCCCGGATCGGCAAATTTAACGATGGCGGGAACGAAGCTGATTTAAACCCGAAAGTCGCCAACCGTAACAAAGGGCCACGCCGCCAGCCCGAAAAGAATGTTTTCACCGACGAGCAGATCGAAAAGCTGGAAGAAGTCTTCCACGACTCTATGTTCGACTATCAGCGCCACTGGTTTGAAGCAGGGAAAACAAACCGCATCCGCAATCTGCTCAAGTCGCGCCAGATTGGCGCCACGTTTTATTTTGCCCGTGAAGCATTGATTGACGCCCTGCTGACCGGACGCAACCAGATTTTCCTTTCTGCCAGTAAGGCACAGGCGCACGTTTTTAAGCAGTACATCATCGACTTTGCTAAAGAAGTTGAGGTGGAGCTGAAAGGCGATCCCATGGTGCTACCCAATGGGGCAGCATTGTACTTCCTCGGCACCAATGCCCGTACGGCGCAGAGCTACCACGGCAACCTGTATCTGGATGAATATTTCTGGATACCGAAATTCCAGGAGCTGCGCAAGGTGGCCTCCGGTATGGCCATTCACAAGAAATGGCGACAAACCTACTTTTCCACGCCGTCCAGCCTGACCCACAGCGCGTATCCGTTCTGGTCCGGCGCGCTGTTTAACCGGGGCCGCGCCAAAGCGGACAAGGTGGATATTGACCTGACCCACAGCAACCTTGCGCGCGGCCTGCTCTGCCCTGACGGACAGTACCGCCAGATCGTCACCGTGGAGGATGCGGTGCGCGGCGGCTGTAACCTGTTCGATCTCGACCAGCTGCGCATGGAGTACAGCCCGGACGAATACCAGAACCTGCTGATGTGCGAATTTATTGACGATCTGGCGTCAGTATTCCCGCTCAGCGAGCTGCAGGCGTGCATGGTGGACAGCTGGGAAGTCTGGACCGATTTTCAGGCGCTGGCGCTGCGCCCGTTTGGCTGGCGGGAAGTCTGGATCGGTTACGACCCGGCGAAAGGTACGCAGAACGGTGACAGCGCAGGCTGCGTGGTTATGGCACCGCCAACTGTTCCGGGCGGGAAGTTCCGCATTCTGGAGCGTCATCAGTGGCGTGGGATGGACTTTCGCGCCCAGGCGGACGCTATCAAAAAACTAACTCAGCAGTACAACGTGACCTATATCGGCATCGACTCGACCGGCGTCGGGCACGGTGTTTATGAGAATGTAAAAGCGTTCTTTCCTGCCGTCCGGGAGTTTGTCTACAACCCCAACGTCAAAAACGCCCTGGTGCTCAAGGCATACGACATTATCAGCCACCGCCGTCTGGAGTTTGACGCCGGGCATACCGACATTGCGCAGTCCTTTATGGCTATCCGCCGCGCCACAACCGCCAGCGGCAACCGCCCTACTTACGAAGCGAGCCGCAGCGAAGAAGCCAGCCACGCAGATTTGGCCTGGGCAACGATGCACGCACTGTTTAACGAACCGCTGCAGGGCGAATCCGCCAATACCAGCAATATTGTGGAGATTTTTTGATGAGTGAACATGACGCCCTGACCAGCACCGCGCCAGTACAGGAGGCCGAACAGCAGAAGAGTACAACTCACGCCGAAGCGTTCAGCTTTGGCGATCCGATCCCGGTACTGGACCGCCGCGAACTGCTGGACTATGTGGAATGCATACAGATGGACAGATGGTATGAACCACCGGTGAGTTTTGACGGACTGGCCCGCACCTATCGCGCCGCCGTGCATCACAGCTCACCGATTGCCGTTAAGCGCAATATTCTTACCAGCACGTTTATCCCTCATCCGCTGCTAAGTCAGCAGGCTTTCAGCCGCTTTGTGCAGGATTATCTGGTGTTTGGTAACGCCTATCTTGAGAAACGCACCAACCGGCTCGGTGGCATTCTGTCACTGGAGCCGTCACTGGCGAAATATACCCGCCGTGGTGTGGATTTGGATACCTACTGGTTTGTGCAATATGGCATGACCACGCAGCCGTATGAGTTCACCAAAGGCAGCATTTTTCACCTAATGGAGCCGGATTTGAACCAGGAGATTTACGGTCTGCCGGAATACCTGTCCGCCATCCCTTCCGCCCTGCTGAACGAATCCGCCACGCTGTTCCGCCGCAAGTATTACATCAACGGCAGCCACGCGGGATTCATCATGTACATGACCGACGCTGCACAAAATCAGGAGGACGTGAACAACATCCGCCAAGCGATGAAAAGCGCTAAAGGGCCAGGCAACTTCCGCAACTTGTTTATGTACTCGCCGAACGGAAAGAAGGACGGTATTCAGATAATCCCACTGTCAGAAGTAGCAGCAAAAGATGAGTTTCTGAATATCAAGAACGTAAGCCGCGATGACATGATGGCAGCGCACCGCGTACCGCCACAAATGATGGGCATCATCCCCAACAATACAGGCGGCTTTGGTGATGTGGAAAAAGCCAGCCGAGTCTTTGTTCGCAACGAGCTGATGCCGCTGCAGAAGCGCCTACAAGAGCTAAATGACTGGCTGGGAGAGGAAGTGATCAGCTTTGAGATTTATACCTTAGGTGCAGATTAAATATAGCAAAAGGGCGCATTAGCATGCGCCCTAAACTCTTGTTCTTTGCATATAGTTAAGGTTGAGTCAAACTCCAATGCACCTCTATTGATAGAAGAGTTTCAGGTAGCCCACGAAGTTGGTGAAATATCCCTTCCATAACGTGCTCATGCGTACGCCCGTAACCAATACATGTTCTTAAAGCACTATCAACTCTACATTCACCCTGAAAAGCAATCGAGGCTTTTGCGTTGACATGATCAAGAGATAACTCATTGATAAGAAAACAAACCACTTGTTCTAAACATACAAAACGATTATTGAGAGATGCTTCCTCTATAAATCCAGTCTCAGCAATTGCCTTCAAAAAGCGTTTATCGCCTGATAGAAGCAGATCATGATTATTTATTAAACCTTGAAGCAAACGCATCTCGCCTTCATCAAGATTCTCGAAATTGTTCTGTAATTCAATCAAACGTTGATCCGTGATTAACTCTTCAAACGGCAAAAATGCCCTCTCTGACAGGCATTGCTGTACGCGTTCCAATGCCTCAGCACCATAACGACGAAGAGCTGACTTACCTCGTAACTGATAAAAAAGCGTATCTAAAACATAAAGTTGGCCGTACTTACTTGTAAGTAATTTGCAACCATCAGCAAGCAGATCAAGTTGAGCCAATTTCAGTACTACATCATTATCAAGTAATACAGCCACTGGCGTTACACCTCAATGTTGTTCATTCTGCATAACATTTCAAACTTGTCTTCCGATACCTTCTCTTCATCAACATATTCAAGAAAAGTTGCGGCAGCATGCTCCATCCAATCCAAACGAGGATAAAGTATGTTTAATGCACTTCCGCATACAGGGAAAAAATTCCCTGTATGCGTACGCCCCATTGTTTTGGCGTAATTTAAAGCTACGTGGCCAGGATCAACCTTATTGTGACGCCCTATACGCAAAGCTTCCGAAGCCAGCACTTCAGCAGAAATCCAACCATTGCTATGGAATGCAGCATCTGGTCTGCCATTAAGGAGTTCTATTGCGTAAGCATTGGCTTCTATTTCTTGAGGATTTTCGACATCATCTTCATTGATTTTTTCATCAATTAACAATGAGTTATCCTCAAGATGGCCGCAAGCGATATGCCCTAACTCGTGCGCCAAACTAAACAAAATACCACTTGCATGTTTATGTTTTTTTGTAAGAGCAATAACTGGGCGATCAGAAACCTTTATAGCAACAGCATCCATCTTTTTCCTGGCAGGAATATCCGTCATATACAAAACAGGGATACCCGCAGACCAAGCAAATTCTAAGAGTGACAGGAAATCTACCCAAGGCTTTCCTTGAGAAAGGATTATCTCACGTATATCACGAGCAGATGAAAGCCCCATATATGGTCTTTTAGCAACTGAAGCTGCGATTTTTGCCATACCATCAACCACAGCCGTAGCAGCCTGCAACTCTTCGACCGATTTATTTGCCGCGTGTTTATACTTTCTTACTGACTCATTGAATCTCAATTCAGCAGTAGGATTGACGACCGTCGCCAAATCCAGATTCGCAAACTTTGCCAAACCTAAAATTACCTGCTGGCTAATGCTCGCTGAATGATTAAGCGAATCATCCCACCAATCAGGAAGTAACTTTGATAGCCCTTCGGCTAAACGCCTATCAAGCGCCCCTACTCGGCGAAAGAAAGCATTAAGAGGCTTCTGATGTGTAGTTGCAGTCATCTCATCCCCTCCCTTTATTGTTAATTTTGATAGTTCTTTCTGTACACAGTATAACCGTAGCTATTTTGCTTAACACGCAATTTTTGAGAATCATAGCAAACTAGAATTTAGCTTTTTAAGCTCACAGCGCGCGCTCGTATCCCCGCCACGCCTGCCCGCTTTATGTAGTGGTTTTCATGCACCTGCATGAAACAGGCAAAAGCCCGCCAGTTCTGGCGGGCCTCAGCATAAACGATCCTTAAACGATCATGCGTTTTCATGCGGCATAGTCATGCGCTACGACGAAATCAGTCAAACAGAGAATAATTTGCATCAAATTCATGACTTGTGGCTTCGACTTTCGTAATAACTATCAAGTAACCAAGTCCATCAGATAAAGACACCGGATACTCCAGCTCAAGCCAGAAACAATCATCATAAGTTCTTCCCATCCAGTATCCGCCGCCGCACTCTTTTGGGCGTTGAAAAAAAACCCACTGACCGGGAATGATTGTTTCCAGCGTTTGACCGCGATATACAATTTGATACTTGTTGTCTTTAGACCCCATAGCTAACGCCTCGCATAGCTCGTTGTTCAACCTTGCGAGCGCCAGAACTACGTTCTGCCTCTCACAACGTTATCTAATGTAACCAGCTGTCGTCCTCCCAGACCTGTTGCATAATTTCCATCACTCGCTTTTTGTCTTCATCCAGTTTTAACCCGCTCAGTTCAACACCATTGGCACTGCCCTTACGGATACGAATTGCTGTTTTGGGATACAGAGGGCGCAAATTACGGTAAAGCTCGGATTCAAGGGCTTCCAGTGTGGCCTGGCTAATCTTCTGCTCTTTATCGATCATTATTTCAATGCGCATACAGATTCCCTTTAACTGGTAACGTCCATTGACCGGCTGTATTCATGGCTGCGAATTTTCGCCATCAACTCGTCTGTCAGTTCGGACACCCACTGGATAGCCAGCCGCTTTTCTTCGTCGCTGCACTCACTAGCCGCTACAAGCTTGATAAAAAAATCAATACGCTGGAGCTTCAATGACTCCAAAAGATAGTCCTGCATCTTCCCTCCTATCATTACACGGATACACAACTACTGTATGTATACCCACTGTTTATATAAACAGTATAGTAGGAAAGAAAAAATGTAAAACTCTTTTTTGTCAGTTAATTGGATGTACTGATGTCGGTCAATAAAGCACGAAATGTTAAACAGCAGCCTTAGTACCATTGACGCCATTTGTCATCTTCCTGCAGCCTCTGGTTACGGTAAAAAATACGTAAACCGGCACCGGATGGAATGCTGCCGCCACGCAGAAGCAAATCAATCTCAGATGCACTACCTTCAAACCCCCTGGTAGTCAGTTCTGCCTCAAGCTGCAGGCGCTGCTGCTGCGAAATACTCTGTATGTATGCTTTTTTCCGCTTCGGTTTTACCAGTCTCAACCTGGCTGTCAGCTCCCGCCGTTCCTTCTGGCCCATGTTGTTGAGATATTCCTGCAGCTCCTTCTCATCCATGGTTTTAATATCGGGTAAATCACCCCCTGATTTGTTCAGATTTTCAACAGGGGGACAGTTATTGCCACGAGTCCAAGGGGCGCAAGCGCCCTGGTCGGCTACCGCCTCCTGAACGTCAACGGCCTTACGAACCTTTTTCCACTTCATCGCGTGCGTGCAAATCTTGCCCTCTACAATCGGGGACCAGATTCCATAGATACGGATACCGTGATCGCCGTAGGCGCTCGGTTCGTCGTTAAGCTCATAAGCCGTGCGGACAAGATGATGTTTGCGAGGGACCAGTACACCGCCCTGCTTCATGATGTAGGTGGCAAAGCAACCCGCATCTGCAGCTGCCAGTACCGCATCCAGACGCGGATTATCCAGTACCGGCGCACCCGCTTTGCGTTCGCCCCGCACTCTCGCCGCCTGACTAGCCAGCAAGCGCAGCTCACGGTATGCCTGACGTCCCGGAATACCAAAGAAACGAAATTGCTGGACACGGTGCAGTGACGCCCAGGCACTGACATGCTCGGCGCTGTCACGCAGTGACCTGCCGGTTTCTTTACTGATTTCTTTAGCCAGCCCGCGCCCGTCGATGTTCTTACTGATGTATTTAGCGATGTAGCTGGTCGGCGTGCCCTTGCGCGGGTTTATTAGCTCAGACTTGAAGCGCGGCCCGGTATTGGTGCCCAGCTCCTCGCGGTCTTCACGGATTGCAAACTTACGCAGCAGCGCGGTGATGGAGCGACGGTCTTTTTTGCGCATAAAGCACAGAAGATGCCAGTGCACGGTGCCGTCATGGTGAGGCTCTGCAACGCGGACGCCGTACCAGCGCAGCCCGGCCTTGTGCATGGCCTTGCGAAAAGCGGCAAATGTATCAACCAGATAATCACTGCTCTGCCGGACAGTGGCGCTGGTCCATTTCGGATTAGGTCTGCCATTATTGAGGGTTGCGTGGAAACGTGACGGGCAGGTGATGGTATAAAATACCGCGCAGTCTCCGCGCATTTCTGCGATCAGCTCCAGCCCTTTAACACAGGCCATCATTTCATTACGGCGGTGCGCCGGGTTGCTGTTGCTGGCGTTCACCACATCTTCCATGTCCAGCGTGTCACCGTCTTCGTTGACCAGCTCATGCGAGCGGAAGAACTCCAGCGATTTACGCCGCTGCTCGCGTTTGTGGATCACGGCTTCATAGCTGACATACGGGGACGCTTTCTTGTTGACCAGGCAGACGGCACGCAGTTGCTCCTCCCGCCACTCACAGCGCATCTGCCACAATTTGCGATACCACCAGTCCGCGCATAGCATGCGCGCCAGCGACGGTGGGATCAGTTCATAAGGCACCGGCTTGCGGCGGCGCTTTTTGCGGCGTAACTTCTCAAAGGCAGGAGGGATGACCTCAAGGCGCATGGCTTCTGCAGCAACCCTTTCCCATGCCTGGCGGATTCCTTCTGGTTTAACATCTTCAGCAACAAACAGATCACCGCAGGCAGCATCAAGGCACATGCTCATATGTGCCGCAACCAGCGTGGACAGACGTTTGACCTGATCCTGACTCATTTCAGGCAATACCAGTAGCCCCTCCAGCCCGTCCTGGCTCGCCATGAACCGGAAAGACGCAGACACCTGGCTGTCACGCACGCGCTCCAGCCGCTCAAGACACGGTCTGATTGTTTCGCGCAGATAGCGGGAATAAGCTTTAGCCCTGCCCAAGCTATGGAAGTATTTAATCTGCTCCAGCAGAGGCTTGCTGATATGGGCAGGCATGGTGCTTACATCGGCAATAATCACCAAATCGGGATTAACGCGCTGCTGTTCGCGGGCCATTTTTGCATGGCTAATCAGCCAATCCTGCTCTATTTCACGCTGGACAGGATCACGGGATTCATTAAAGAAATAGCGTTCCCAAACCTTATCACTCAGCGCTTCACGGCGCAGATGCTCCTGCTCGTTATCCACAGAGTAAAGAGCGATCAGGTTTGAAAGCGCAGACTCCGGCGCAACTTCCGCCGGGTCCAGATAGGGGTTAACCGCTTTTTTTGGGGTATTCCATGGAAAGGCTGCGGCGGCCTCATTCGAGCCGCCGGTGGTTTGTGCATGATGTAATGTGAATTTACTCACTGCCACGCCCGCACCTCAGCTTCCACCGAGATATCAGGACCAGACGCCAAATCAACACCAAACCAGCATGCTGATTTTGTGGCGATGATTTCTACTGCAGTTTTACTATCACCGGCAGCCACGCCCATGCTGCGCTTAGCGGTTATACGATGGCGAGTAAAATCACGATAAAGCGAACGGGTCAGAGACGTATCGCTGTTGGACACGATAACCGGATGACCTTCTGATGACCGGCGTTCAAGAATAGACGCCAGATGGTACTGATCATCCTCTGTAAAACCAGCTGTGTGATATCCGTTAAACGTGCCGTCATATGGCGGATCGCAATAGACAACATCACCCGTTTGCAGCAGTGCCAGTGTCTCGTCATAGCTGGCGCAGATAAACGTTGCGCGTTTTGCTTTTTCTGCAAATGCGCGTATTTCGTTTTCAGGGAAGTACGGCTTTTTATAATTACCGTAAGGAACATTAAAATAACCGTCCAAATTATAGCGACACAGTCCGCGATAACCATGGCGATTTAAATATAAGAAATACAATGCGCGTTCAATTGCACCACCATAGCGCAAGTTAAACTCCTGTCTCGTCTTATAATATGCCGCTGAATCATTACGGGCTTCAAAAAGATATCGTCCCTCTTCGATGAAGTATTCAACATCATTCTTAATCACCTGATAAAGATTAATCAGGTCTGGATTAATATCCGCGACAAGATAATGAGGATAGTCTGTCGCCATCATCACAGCACAGGAACCGGCAAAAGGTTCAACCAGTCGCGGGCCCGCAGGAAGGTGTTTAATCAGTTCCGGCATTATTGCGGTTTTATTTCCCGCCCATTTCAGGATAGTGCTCATACAGCACCGCCTACGTAATGTTTACCTTTCAGCTCCGCAATCTCCTGACAAGTGACACAGCACTGCACACCCGGAATAGCGCGACGGCGAGCTGGCGGGATCGGTGCATCGCAATCAACGCAGAGCACACGGGAAATGCCCGGCGTTCTGTTGCGGGCGGTGTGGATGTGACGCTGACGCTCTTCTTCAACGCGTTGTTGTACAAGGTCCATTGAATCAGCCATCAGTGGATCTCCTGCGCTTCGTTCTGAATGTTTTCAGCCGCAATACGCAGCAGCTCCGCCGCTTCAACGTGGTTAAGCTGACGTGACGTGATATGGCAAGCCTGGCTATCAAGACGGGCTGCCATTGCCGCGGCACGTGCACGGCGTTCTTCCATGCGTACATCAGTCAGCATCTGGTTAAGGCCAGCATCATCTGGTCCTGTTTTGGTGATTCGGGTTTCAATATTTCGCATTGTTGTTTCTCCTGAATTTGGGCAATAAGAAGCCCGGCGGGTTTACGCCTTTAATTTCGGTTGTTGGTTAATTCGGCATGGCTAGCCGATTTGGAAATAAACTCACCACTGTACGGAAATGGTTCATTGCTTTAATCAGCTCCCGCTTTTCGTCAGTCGTCAGCTCACTAACATTGACGCTATGACGTTCCGCCGGAATCTTTGCCATAAAGAATATTGCGGCTAGTGCGCGTTTATTCTGTTCATGGTTAATATCCCGTTGGTCCCGCATATCGCTAATAAAGCGCTCCAGTTCTGAATCAATATTTAAGCCAAACACTTTCGCCCTTAATTCCGCGATGTGGTTTAACCCATTAAGGCGGAGGCCAGCGCTTAGCGGAACAGTCGCAGCATCCCCTTCAATAGCCATGGTTTCCCCTGCTTTTTAGTGGACAATTCAGCCAGCAGCGCATCCTGAGAGCGGCATGGATGCCAGCGCTTGCCATCCTTCCCCATAATCCAGCCATGGCCGCCGTGCATTGCAGGACTTTGCTTAACGAGCAGTGATGCAAAAGATGGTTCTTTAGTCAGCATAGCCACCTCAGATCAGACCGAACGAAGCGCCCAGGCCCGTCACGGTATCTACCGCGCTTGCCATCGCCGGATTCGCCTGCAAACGCGCATGCAATGAAACTGCAGTGAGTGCCATAAGGCGCGTAACTGAGTTGATGCTATTGATCACATCGCGGCGGCCTGCACTGGTTTTCACATCACCGGATACTGCGCCTGCAGCTACACGCCCAATCTCCGCAGTTGCACTCATGACGTAATGTGGCAGGTTCTCTTTTGCCACTTCATTCAATGGCACGCACGGCAGGCAATGGATTTGAGCCAGAAAACCGTCAACCAGCGTTGAGTCTTCTGTGATATCAGTCAGCAGCCAGATCTCCGGCGGCGTAAGTTGATGCGGTTGCTCCGGGTTCAGCTTATTGCGCAGCGTCTGGACATTCATTCCTGCGCATTCTGCCAGCTTCGCCATGTTGTGACGCAGCGCGAAAGCCCGGCAGGCTTCGTCAAAATGTGGATGTTTGGAAATCTTATAATCAAACATGTGCCCCTCTCAAAAAGTTCTCATAATTGAACTTGCTGACCAACAATGACGCGAAAGTTGGAATGACCGAGGGATTCACGAACCTGGTCTGTTTTGTACATCAGGTAACGCAGACTTACGCGACCTTTGTTTTTTTCTTTCTTGACCATGTACTTAGCAAGCTGACCATGGTGAATTTTCTGGTAAACAGAGCCACGGGAGATACCTTCCCATTCAGCGAACTCTGCAGGTGTAGCCATCTCTTTTGGTACACGAATTGAAATATCAGTGCTCATAGTGCAGTATCTCTTAGTTTGGTTTCGATTTATCTCGTTTTATAGGATTGAGGTTTGTTTTTCAAACCTTGAGTGAATACTAAGATCACATTTTATATACGTTAAGGGTTTTGCTTATGAGATCTATCAAGGTAGGTAATGACAGCGGAGGGCGTGAAGCTATCAATAGGCTGATTAAGGCTTATAACTTCAACTCTCGACAGCAGTTGTGTGACCATCTTTCCGTTTCAAAAAGCACTATGGCAAACAGATACTTAAGAGACAGCTTCCCTGCTGAATGGGTTATACAGTGCGCTCTTGAAACTGGGGTTTCGCTGCTTTGGTTAACGACTGGGCAAGGTGATAAAAATGATAATAACGCGCAGGAAAATAGTTTTGGTTTTGTGAACCAGACCCACATCAAACCGTTATCCGAGGTTGTAGCGCCTGAAATTGATAAGGCCACATTAGATGGTGGCGCTTTAGTGGACCAAGGCAAGGTGATATTGGATAACAGTCTAATCCCCCACAACATGACTAATCCGTGGCTCATCCATACAGACGATGGCTCTTACCTCGTTGACCGTAGCGGCACTCCACCAGTAAATGGCGTATGGCTCGTTGATATTGATGGAATAAAAACGATAGCTAAACTTGCACGCATCCCCGGCAATCGCTTAATTGTCCAGCAGGGTGAGTCATCTTTTGAGTGCAGCCTTGATGATATCGAGGTAGTAGGACGTGCTATAAAAGTAATTAAGAGTCTGTGATATGACGATCAGAAAGCAGCCGAACGGAAAATGGTTGTGTGAGTGCTACCCGAACGGGCGCGACGGCAAACGCGTGCGCAAGCAATTTGCGACGAAAGGCGAGGCCATAGCATTCGAAAACTTCACCATGGATGAAGTGAACAAAAAACCATGGCTAGGAGAAAAAGAGGATCGGCGACATCTGTCAGAGGTGATAGAGCAATGGCACTCACTCTACGGGCAGACGCTTGCAGACCCCAAACGCCTGATGGCGAAACTTAGAATTATCTGTAATGGTCTGGGTGATCCCATTGCCTCAGAACTGACAGCCGGTGACTTTACGAAATACCGCGAAGCGCGGCTAAAAGGTGAAGTGCGAAATGAAGATGGCGCGCTTATGTCACCTGTTAAGCCCCGCACGGTAAACCTTGAACAGCGCAACCTATCATCAGTTTTTGGCACCCTGAAAAAGCTGGGCCACTGGTCAGCGCCCAATCCGCTCGCCGGACTGCCAACATTTAAAATCGCAGAGGGCGAACTAGCGTTTCTGACACCAGAAGAAATTAAGCGCCTATTAGATGCCTGCGCAGATTCTCAAAGCCCCAGCTTACTGATGATTGCAAAAATATGCCTAGCCACCGGTGCACGATGGAGTGAAGCCGAAAACCTGCAGGGCCATCAGTTATCGAAATACCGAATCACCTATACCAAGACCAAGGGCAAGAAAAACCGTACCGTGCCGATATCTCAGGATCTGTATGACGAACTCCCCAAGAACAGAGGGAAGCTATTCACCCCGTGCAGAAAAGCCTTTGAGCGAGCAGTAAAACGAGCTGGCATCGAGCTACCAGAGGGCCAATGCACTCACGTGCTGCGTCATACATTCGCCAGTCATTTTATGATGAATGGCGGAAACATACTGGTACTGCGCGATATTCTGGGCCATGCCGATATAAAAATGACGATGATTTACGCCCATTTTTCTCCAGATCACTTAGAAGACGCTGTGACTAAAAATCCACTAAATTTATTAAAGTGAGAACAGAATGCAACAGGATAGAGATGTTGAAACTCAGTTAAATATGATGTTGGATGAGTTGTATGGTAATGAGGATTTAATGCCCCCTTTTAAACCCAAAGGTGACATCGTTTCTGATTTTAACTCTCGCTGCAATGAATATCTTAAAATTTTAAATGAATTTAAAATTAAAAACAAAACCAGACTTAAGATTGATCTGCTAATAAAGCGAGTATTAAAAATACAACTAGGAATAACCGAGAGTCTTCAACAGTTTTTAGCGGGTGACATCAAAGAGGCATATGATATATTCGATGACACTTTTTCAGATAATCTTATTAATAAGCATATTCAAAGAATCACAATGCCTCTTAAGGAAATATGTAATTATGATCAACCACTCTATAGAGTACGTAAATCAGACAGACCATTACTTAACAGGGAAGATATTTTCCATATTCCATTTTCCTGCCGACATCTTGTAAGTGCCCAACGTTACTCAGTAGCGGGACTCCCCTGTTTATATCTAGGCTCATCGCTATATGTATGCTGGCAAGAAATGGACAAACCAGATTTTGATAAACTATATATATCTTCATTCATATCACAAGATACTAAATCTAAAATTCTTAACTTTGTTCCACAACTGAAAACCTCAATCAATACTAAAGAATGGGGCAGTGAAGAGTTAAGAACAAATAATTATATCAAAGGTTCGTATTTGGTTCTCTGGCCTTTAATTTTTTCATGTAGCTATATAAAAACGCATGAAAACTCAAGCTTTACACAAGAATATATAATACCTAATTTACTCATGCAGTGGATTAGCACACGGGGTCAATCTCCAATATCTGGCATAGCTTATTCATCAACGAAAATGAAAAAAAGTCGAGGTTCAAAACTTTCAATAAATGTTGTGTTACCACCCAAAGCTACATATAGACAAACGACTCAAAAAGATTTTTGCCCAAGGTTGTCATCATTATTTGATTTCACTCCACCTGTTTCATGGCAGGTTTTAAAAACATTAGAGTATCAGAATGCGATCCCCAAAACATCTGAGCAGGAGAGAGCTATCAGATTTCTTGATCGAAAAGAAAGGCTATCTGGCATTACTGATTTTGATAGTGACATAATCAGACTTTACCCATTAACTGACTTCTATAAACTGGAAGTTTGCATGGATCGCTTATTCGATTATTCTCCTATCAGATAGGCCAGCAATAGTGGCGACACTTTGGCGGCAGAGCATTAAAAACGGATAAAACGGACAAATACCAAATAATACTAACACTCTGTTTTTAAACGTAAATCACTGTTTTCATTATAGTAAAAATGGTATGTAGGAATTTCGGACGCGGGTTCAACTCCCGCCAGCTCCACCAAATGATGATCCGGATATGTCCGGTGAAGTACAGAAAGCCCGCACAGCACAAGCTCTGCGGGCTTTTTTGTGTCTGTCATTGTCCGAGAACATCCGGCTAAATCCAGAGAAAATTGGTACACGTTTAGGTACACGCTATACTGTGGTCCATTAAACGTGTACCAATTATGGAAGGAATCCAGACATGGCGCGCATCACACGCCCCCTCACTAACAACGAGATCCTTAAAGCTAAACCCCGAGAAAAAGATTTCACTCTGCATGATGGGGACGGCCTGTTCTTACTCGTGAAAACATCTGGTAAAAAGCTCTGGCGCTTCCGATACCAACGTCCAGTAAGTAATAGCCGAACTAACCTGAGTCTCGGCTCATACCCTGCCCTTACACTCGCAGCAGCTCGTCAGATACGCGACCAATATTTGGCTACGCTCGCGCAGGGGATGGATCCGCAACAGCAACAAGAGCAAGCATCAGAGCAACGTCAGATTGAGCTGGATAGCATTTTCTCAACTGTGGCCTCCAACTGGTTCAAAATGAAGAGCAAAAGCGTCACAGAGGACTACGCGAAGGATATTTGGCGTTCTCTAGATAAAGACGTATTCCCAGCAATAGGCGCGATACCTGTTCAGGAGATTAAGGCCAGAACGATAGTTGAAGCATTGGAACCAATCAAAGCACGCGGCGCATTAGAGACTGTTCGTCGCCTGGTCCAGCGCATTAACGAAATAATGATTTACGCAGTCAACACCGGCCTGATCGATACTAACCCGGCATCAGGTGTTGGAATGGCATTTGAGAAACCCAAAAAGCAGAACATGCCCACGCTACGACCAGAAGAATTACCTAAGCTGATGCGTTCTCTGGTCATGTCGAATCTGTCTGTTTCGACTCGATGTCTTATTGAGTGGCAGCTCCTGACCCTAGTGCGCCCTTCTGAGGCTTCTGGTGCTCGGTGGGTCGAGATCGATCTCGATGCCAAACTCTGGACGATTCCCGCCGAACGAATGAAGGCTAAGCGTGAACACATTGTCCCTTTGTCACCTCAGGCTTTAGATATTTTGGAAGTAATGAAGCCAATCAGCGCTCATCGTGAACATATTTTCCCTAGTAGAAATGATCCAAAGCGGCCGATGAATAGTCAGACTGCTAATGCTGCTTTAAAACGTATAGGTTATGGTGGAAAATTAGTTGCACATGGTTTACGTTCAATAGCCAGTACAGCTCTCAACGAATCTAATTTTAATTCTGATGTGATTGAGTCTGCGCTGGCACACACAGATAAGAATGAGGTTAGGAAAGCGTACAATCGGTCCATTTATTTGAAACAAAGAGTTGAGCTAATGGACTGGTGGGGTAATTTTGTTATGATTACTAATAGATGATAAAGGACTGCACATGAGCACAGTAAAAAATATTGATACCGTTTCATCACACTTTAACATTTCGCCATCAATTCTTGATCAACTTGATGTTGTTGATGTTTTATTAGAGTCAGATACGTTGCTTTTCATTGACCCTATGCTCCTCCCTGAAAGTAAGCATCCTGAAATGAAAGTGGATGCTGATAAGAAATACATAGATACTTTCACAAGTATCATTAAATTACTTAAAGCATCTAAGGTTCAGAATGATAATGATGTTGCTTGGAAGGCAGCCAAAAAGTTATTTTCATTTTCCGAAATAGGATGGACATGTTTGGGTTATGGCTCATCAGCCAAAGGCTCAGGATTCGGGCCACACCTTGTGAACACAACAATGAATACTGCCTATCAAATTATCAACATGGATATTGATGATCCTGACTTATTTATGGTCATGTCGTTATTTGAAGAAGGTATTGGGGCTGATAGAATTAGTGACATGACTACAAATATAATATTTGAGTCCTTAGTGAAATTCTCAGAAAGAGTTAATCAAACCCTTCAAATCCCGACAAAAGAATTTTCTTTTAAAGGGAAAAAGTACATTGCCCCTCATAATCCATTAACAGATAAACCATTAATATTAGTTCCTAAAGATGTTGTCCGTGATTTGCCTATATCCACTGACTGGAGCGGTGCAGTCAGTACAATGAAAGAAAACACGGACCTACGTGACAGAATTAATACCAACATTGGTAAACTGCTCGCATCAATGACCCAAAAAGAAAAAGCTGAAGCCAAGCGACGAGCTTTAGAGAAAAAAGAATATTTTGAAGACCTCCTAGAATTAATAAAAGAAGTAGAAAAAGAGCCTTACGATTTTAAAGCTGATAAGAATGGTGAATTATTTTGGTCAAGACTTGTATCTTCAATAGATAAAAAATACCCTTTCAATCTTTCTAAGTTTAATAAAAAACTAACCTTAGATGAGGTAGAAAATTTGGTTGATGAGATATTAACCCAATTCAAAGATCTAATTGAAAACAAAGGTCTATGGAAGGAAATGTGGGCAGATGATAAAAAACCAAGAAAAGAAAAAGCGGCTCAACGTTTACTTTTTGCAGTAGCTTATTCATATTGCAAAGCCAATAACTTAGACATTAGCCCTGAGGCTGACTCTGGTAATGGACCTGTTGACTTCAAAGTCTCGCAAGGATTCGAGCAGAAAGTTTTAGTTGAAGTTAAGTTATCATCCAATGGTAAATTACTGCACGGATATGAAAAGCAATTAGAAATTTATAGAAATGGTGATGATACAGATCGAGCATTTTTCGTAATAGTTGATATCGGTCATTTAGGAGAAAAATACCAAAAGGTCCAGCAGGCTAGAATTGCAGCAGAAAATGAAGGTTTAAGAGCCTCAAAGATTATTCATATTGATGCACAACAAAAAGACTCTGCGAGCATTCGTATCTAGATTAACAAAGGCTCAACTATCACTTAGTTGAGCCTTTGTTATTTTCTACCAGATTAATATATCTACATATGTTTGCGCGCAATGCTCTCCCCGCCACGCCTGCCCGCTTAAGAGGTCACTTTTAATGCAGGTGCATGAACGGCCTCAGGCCGCACCGGTACTGGTGTTGCGTGGGATAAAAAATACGGGGATTTTCATGCAAAGCCATGCACCTTATGGATGCATGGCTTTTTCGGGAAAAATAGCGGAATTTTCGGGGATTTTTTTGCGTGCTAGCGTGCGGCCAGTTCTGCACGTCGGCGGGTGTAAATCAGGTTCTGTGCTGGGGTGAATTTCTGGCGATTATCATCCCGCGAAGCCGCATCAGGCCTGAATCCGATGCCCGTTAAAATATCGCTGTCCTGCGCGGAATAATTAATTTTTTCACCTGCGGCCAGCCACACCGACAGGGCTTCACGCAGATAATCAACCGAGTGCTGCATGGCGCTCTGTTTTACTGCGGGAAGCTGTTCGTTATACCCCATCAGCTCAGGTGCCAGCGTGGCGGCCAGCTCCGCGCCGTGCTGCTGCATAAAGTCATGGAGCCGGTTGCGGATGCT
>NZ_JAOWHQ010000032.1:0-338 GCF_030332565.1 Citrobacter sp. Cpo109 | reverse complement strand
ATTTGTTCGTCACCGGCAAGGAGCTGTTCACGGTATTCCCGTTCAAGGTCTGCCAGTTCGGCTTTACGTTTCAGCCAGGTATTTTTGTTCGCCTGACAGGCCTCAAAGGCCTGCTGTATGGTCACAGTGGTCACGAGTCTCTCTCCTGATTAATGCCGGAACGGCGAGCTGTAGCAGCCCTGTACTTTACGCGGCGGCGGTGGCGTCACCGGTGCGGGGTCGGGTTTCTCCGGTGCGGCACGTATCACACCGTCAACAGACTCGATGGTGCGGAAAGTGGCCGAGCATTCGATATTGGTACACTGGTGATAACGCTGTTTGACGTTTTCCGACAGATA
>NZ_JAOWHQ010000007.1:0-629 GCF_030332565.1 Citrobacter sp. Cpo109 | reverse complement strand
TGTCACCACGCCACTGACCTTTATCAGCGGGGCTGGCGGGGGCAGTACCGGGTCCGGTGGCATATCGGCCAGCGCTTTTGCCAGCTGTTTTTCTTCATGATACAGTTCCGCCAGCCTTTTTTTATGCTTCTTCTTGCCGTCCGATTCATAGTGCGCAATGGTTTGTCTTAATTTTACCCATTCCCTGCGCTCCCGGAGATAATTCTCCTTCACATACCCTTTCCCCTTCTCCAGACCCCGGATATAAGCTCTGGGCATATCGGCGAACAGTTCGTCATCTTCTGTCATAGTATTTAATCTTTTAATTCCAGCTAATAGTAAAAAAACCACCATCCTGATGTCATTACCCGCACAGATTTTCCATTTTTTTTGAATTCTTTTATTCTTCTGCGTTTTAATCTTCGCAAATCAATATTGGTCACATTATCCCAGCCAGCAACAGTCAATATCTCTTCCGTCAGCTGTTCTTTCGGGAAAGGATGTCGTCGCCAGATCGTCCATATTGCGGGCAGGATATACAGAAAGGTCCCCATGGTCAGAAACATCGTAACCCCGCTCACTATTTTTTCAGTAACAACCCAGCCATCCTGGTAAATAAACACTACCAACATCGTAATAATTAACAAAAT
>NZ_JAOWHQ010000031.1:0-243 GCF_030332565.1 Citrobacter sp. Cpo109 | reverse complement strand
ACCTGCCACGTTTGTCCGTAATCTTTAGATATTTTATATGCCCCTGGCTCCCACTCAGGCACAAGTATGTACTGTTCTGAGGGATGGATAAACTCACCCGAGAATACCCTATAGATTGGATTGCCATAAATTGATTTGTGGATCTTTCTTTTTATGTCATGGTAAACAACATATCCTTCACAATCATAACCGATCAACTCCAGGTAGCGATTATCATCAAACCGGTAAATTACCTGTGAGGGT
>NZ_JAOWHQ010000030.1:0-221 GCF_030332565.1 Citrobacter sp. Cpo109 | reverse complement strand
TCAGAACAGTACATACTTGTGCCTGAGTGGGAGCCAGGGGCATATAAAATATCTAAAGATTACGGACAAACGTGGCAGGTTGCAAAATATATGGCTCCTTTCCCGGCACTGGAGAGAAACTCAGATGGTGTTATGCGTGACAGACCTGAAGGAAAAGAAATAAAAAGAGTGGTGGTAGTTAATAATCAGGCATTTATTACCACGGCGAAGGGGCATTTATA
>NZ_JAOWHQ010000006.1:0-232 GCF_030332565.1 Citrobacter sp. Cpo109 | reverse complement strand
CCATTGCGCACTATGAATCGGAAGGCAAGAAGGAGTATAAAAAACGGCTGGCGGAACTGTATCGTGAAGAAAAGCAGCTGGCAAAAGCGCTGGCCGATATGCCACCGGACCCGGTACTGCCCCCGCCAGCCCCGCTGATAAAGGTCAGTGGTGTGGTGACAAACTACCACCAGCGCTGCCTGACGCACTATTTTGACACCAAAGCCTATCCGCAGACGTGGGAATATTTCAG
>NZ_JAOWHQ010000005.1:0-413 GCF_030332565.1 Citrobacter sp. Cpo109 | reverse complement strand
ATCGAAATGGGGACTTTCATCGCGTCTATTCGTGCCCGTCGTATTCCCTGGTAGCACCACGGCGGCATGGTCAGCGAGCGTGCATGCGGCCGGATAAGGGCATATACCAGATACTCCTCTCCTACCGGCGCGGCAATCAGCTCCACTTCCTCACCTTCCCGGCAATAGGGGGCGCCCAGCCACCCTGAAAACTGCCGGCCATTGATTTCGCCCGTAACGTACCACGCCGCAGCAGGAACCCTGTCTTCATTGCTCGCCACCATGCCCTGTGCTGTTGCCGCTGACCCCGTCGAGGCCAGCACCATCGCGGCAGACGCCATGTTCTCATCCTGCCTGCTGAAATATTCCCACGTCTGCGGATAGGCTTTGGTGTCAAAATAGTGCGTCAGGCAGCGCTGGTGGTAGTTTGTCAC
>NZ_JAOWHQ010000029.1:0-419 GCF_030332565.1 Citrobacter sp. Cpo109 | reverse complement strand
TTCTTCATGGGGATGTCCTCATGTGGCTTATGAAGACATTACTAACATCGGGGTGTACTAATCAACGGGGAGCAGGTCAGAACTGTTAGAACTTTTTATACTTGTATTAGTTTGTATTGATATAGACATAGAACCTCCATGGTAAATATATAGGTGTATCGGCATATACGCAGATATACTTTAGAATTCTTATGATTTATTTTTTCATTTTTTTCAGGCTGTTATATAGACTGGCTTGTTGCGGTGTTTAACGTATTACCAGACATGATTTTGAACGCGCTGGACAGCGTGGTGAGTGAATATCTTTTGGCTGAAGGCCGGAAAGTACATACTCTTTTTGGCTTTGTTGAATAAATCGAACTTTTGCTGAGTTGAAGGATCAGATCACGCATCTTCCCGACAACGCAGACCGTTCCGTG
>NZ_JAOWHQ010000028.1:0-249 GCF_030332565.1 Citrobacter sp. Cpo109 | reverse complement strand
TATCTTTTTCTTGTCGTGTTTCAGAAGGTCAATATTGGTCACATTATCCCAGCCAGCAACAGTCAATATCTCTTCCGTCAGCTGTTCTTTCGGAAAAGGATGTCGTCGCCAGATCGTCCATATTGCGGGCAGGATATACAGAAAGGTTCCCATGGTCAGAAACATCGTTACCCCGCTCACTATTTTTTCAGTAACAACCCAGCCATCCTGGTAAATAAACACTACCAACATCGTAATAATTAACAAAAT
>NZ_JAOWHQ010000027.1:0-901 GCF_030332565.1 Citrobacter sp. Cpo109 | reverse complement strand
GGTGGGTTGCCCCCAAACGAATCGGAAAACCGATACTGGAAAAACTCTAAAGCCGTGGCCAGTTTTAGTTGACCACTACATTCGCTGCCCGGGGAGACGAATGTGCAATCCCTCCCATCCTCTTTCTGGATCAACCTACTCAAGTGTACTTCCCATCCAAGGATGAGGGTGAGGAGTTTGAGGCCGAGAATTTACGGGCCGAGGACACCCAGGGTGTAGAACTGCATGATGACATTGATGCTGTTTCGAACATGTTCACACAGATGGCGAAATTCTGTGATGATACGGCGCATGAAACGGGCGTAATGCCGCAGATCATCGTCTGCGATCACGCCGATGGACTAAATCTCGGCCAGGGCTACAACTTTAAGGATTTCGTACGGGCGAAATGGCGCCACCGTGGGTTCATTGTAGACTGACTGATCGCTATGGAGCGAATCGGTGGCTATAGAAGGTATACATCGACTCATTGAACTCACAGCTCATAGCGGACCTTCAGTTCCGTTATAGTCGAGTAATTCAAGGAATAAGGCGTAGGGCAGGAGTTTCTGCCCTACTTGGTGTTTGTTATCTCATTAAGCCTGCTAGAGTACTTGCTTTCAAGTGGGCCTAACCCCGAGTGTGTTCCAGTAGTAGTGACATTCATGCCTTGACTGCATTACGTTGCAAAATCCAGTTATCAATCTCTGATTCCAACCAACCAACAGATTGTTTTCCTAATCTAAGCCGTTTGGGAAAACTGGCATCGTAACGTGGTGATTTAGGATTTATCCAATCGTAGATGGTGGAGCGACCGATACCTATTTTTTGACAAATATCCCGTGACCTGCTCCCCGTTGATTAGTACACCCCGATGTTAGTAATGTCTTCATAAGCCACATGAGGACATCCCCATGAAGAA
>NZ_JAOWHQ010000026.1:0-423 GCF_030332565.1 Citrobacter sp. Cpo109 | reverse complement strand
GCATTTATTACCACGGCGAAGGGGCATTTATATCTGAGCTCATACCCTTTTGACGACCCGCGTCTGGCGCCGGGTGGTCCAGGTATAGACTATCAATACTTTGATGACACCTATTATCTCTACAGACCTGGCAAGCATAAATCCGGTGGCGAGTATGTGAACGGCCATATAAGACCTGAATCTCCAGGTGATGCCTGGGGAACGGTGGTATTTATGAAAGCATCTTTAGCCCATTTAACGGAAGGTTATAAGGCCAACTATCAAAACCTGCCGGACAAAGAGCCGGAGGTGGTGGGCTATAAGGGCTGGACCCGGATGTACTGCGATATGGATGCAGGGAAATAATCTGCAATGGGATATGCCTAAGCCGCTTAACGTTTAAGGATAAATTATGAAACTGAGAAATACGGTAGGAATAATAAT
>NZ_JAOWHQ010000025.1:0-410 GCF_030332565.1 Citrobacter sp. Cpo109 | reverse complement strand
GACTCGATGGTGCGGAAAGTGGCCGAGCATTCGATATTGGTACACTGGTGATAACGCTGTTTGACGTTTTCCGACAGATACCGGCTGGTACGGACGTGCGCGGTCTTTTTGCAGAACGGGCAGTGAAACATAATTCAGCCCTCTGCCTGTTCGTGGTCTTTTGCGGCCAGTTCAGCGGCAAGCTTCATCCGTCTGGCTGGGCTTCTTAACAGCGCCATATCAACCCCGGTTATGACCGGGCGATTCATGCCGGTTACGGACAGGACCGGCTCCTGCTCCATATCAAAATGATACAGGGCTGACTGCAGATTCAGGGCATCACCCAGCTCACGGGTCACGGTCGCACGCGGCGAGGTTTCTCCGCTCATTTCCAGCGACCGTATACGCAACAGAAAGGCACGTAACAGTGC
>NZ_JAOWHQ010000024.1:0-125333 GCF_030332565.1 Citrobacter sp. Cpo109 | reverse complement strand
GGGCTTTTTTGCGTCTGTGCGGGATGAAAACCGCCGGATGCGGCGTGCCGCCTTATCCGGCCTGCAGGGGCTGGGCTGAACGTATTTTGTAGGCCTGATAAGCGCAGCGCATCAGGCGCATCACAACACCACGGTTACCATCTTATCCATTGCGTAACAAAATCAGCAAGTTGCTGTATATCGTTGATGTCTAACAATGGAACATCCACCGCCAGCGGAACATCACTGGCAACCGCGATAACATATTCGTCTATCGCCAATTCTTCAGGACTATGCCCGCAACCGTCGCGAAAAAGCACGATCTTAGCGACAGGTTCATGCTTAAACCCTTCAACCAGCACTAGATCCAACGTCGCTGCATCCATCCGGCTTACCAGATACGCTAAATCCAGTTCGGGCTCTTCCGGTGTTTCTACCATTAATGCCCAACGTTGCTGGCTGGCGACCAGCGTTTGTGCTGCACCGGCTTTGCGCAGTTCATAACTATCTTTACCGGGCTTGTCGACATCCATATTGTGATGAGTATGTTTAATCAATCCGGGACGTATACCTCTGGCACGTAGTTCCGGGATCAACTTTTTGAGCAGCGTGGTTTTTCCCGTGCCGCTCCATGCCGCAATGGCGAGTAATGGGATCATGATTTTTCCTGCCATTTTGCGAGCTCTTCGGGGGTGTTCACGTTTACGAACGCATCTTTATGATCGCTGAAATCGACAGCATGACCGCCAGCCAGACGCATAAAGACCATGACACGTCGTTCACCGGACTGAAGATAATCCTGCAGCAAAGGCTGCATAGAGCGGTGCATCAGCGCAATGGTTGGGTGATCTCTTTCCCCATCATGCACCCAGACAACGGGTGCATCTTTACGTTGCTCTTTTAGACGAGCGACCAGATCGTGAGGAATATAGGGCATATCGCACGGGCAAAACAGAAACCACTCCCCCGTTTGCTGCAGGAATACCGATAGCATCCCGGCCAGTGGGCCAGGGAAATCGGCCAAGGAATCGGGAATAACTTTCAGGCCGCTTTGCTGGTATATATCCCGGTGGCGATTGGCATTAACCACCACGGTTTCGACCTGCAAAGCGAGAATGTCGGCCACATGCCGCCAAAGAGGTTTACCGTCCAGTTCAAGCAGACCTTTATCGGTTCCACCCATCCGTCTGGCCTTACCGCCAGCCAGCACAACCCCTGTTATTGCACTATCCAGAATCACTGATATCGCCTCTTTTAATGTGGGATTGACCCTGCTAACGTATCTGTATTGAGCCTAAGGAGCACAACCATGAAATGTAAACGTCTGAATGAAGTTATTGAACTCCTCCAGCCAGCATGGCAGAAGGAACCCGATCTTAACCTGATGCAATTTTTGCAGAAACTGGCGCAAGAGTCAGGTTTTGACGGCGAACTGGCGGATTTAACTGATGACATTCTGATCTATCACCTGAAAATGCGAGACTCAGCGAAGGATGCTGTCATTCCAGGTATTCAGAAAGATTATGAAGAAGATTTTAAAACTGCACTACTCCGCGCTCGTGGTGTAATTAAAGAGTAAAAGCTTGTAATCGCCGCCACCGAAAGCGCTGCGAAATGATATCCTGAATCATTCGTAGTATTTTCCGGATGATGGGATGAACGACAACGCTTTTAATTTCCAGACGCTACACCCGGATACCATCATGGATGCACTGTTTGAGCAGGGGATCCGGGTGGATTCCGGGCTTACCCCGCTTAACAGCTATGAAAACCGTGTCTATCAATTCCAGGACGAAGACCGTCGACGCTTTGTCGTTAAGTTTTATCGCCCTGAACGTTGGTCTGTCGATCAGATCCAGGAAGAGCACCAGTTTGCTCTGGAACTGGTAAGCGATGAAGTTCCGGTAGCTGCGCCGTTGGTACTGAACGGCCAAACGCTGTTAAGCCATCAGGGTTTCCATTATGCGATCTTCCCCAGCGTCGGTGGACGCCAGTTTGAAGCCGACAACATCGATCAGATGGAGACGGTGGGGCGCTATCTCGGGCGTATGCACCAGACCGGATGCAAGCGTACTTTTGCCTTCCGCCCAACGATTGGCCTTGAAGAGTACCTGGCTGAGCCGCGTAAAGTTTTTGAACACGCACAGCTTATCCCATCAGGGCAAAAAGCGGCTTTCCTGAAGGCAACGGATGCGCTTATCGCGATTGTTACCGAACGCTGGCATACGCGTTTTACCACGTTACGCCTGCACGGTGATTGTCATGCCGGTAATATTCTGTGGCGCGATGGCCCGATGTTTGTCGATTTAGATGATGCCCGCAATGGTCCGGCTATTCAGGATTTATGGATGCTCCTCAATGGTGATAAAGCTGAACAACGCATGCAGCTAGAAACCATTATCGAGGCTTATGAAGAGTTTAGTGAGTTCGACACGGCGGAAATCGGACTGATAGAGCCTTTACGCGCTATGCGTTTAGTTTATTATCTTGCCTGGCTGATTCGACGTTGGGCTGACCCTGCGTTCCCAAAAAACTTCCCGTGGTTAACCGGGGAAGATTACTGGCATCGTCAGACCGCAACCTTTATTGAGCAGGCAAAAATTCTGCAAGAGCCCCCCTTACAATTAACGCCAATGTATTAATCGGAGAAACTTGAACATGAAAAAAATATGGCTGGCGCTGGCTGGTATGGTCTTAGCTTTTAGCGCATCTGCAGCGCAGTTCCAGGATGGTAAACAATACATCACCCTGGAGAAGCCTGTTGCGGGTGAACCGCAAGTGTTGGAGTTCTTCTCCTTCTACTGCCCGCACTGCTATCAGTTTGAAGAAGTGCTTCATGTATCTGATAACGTGAAGAAAAAACTGCCGGAAGGCACCAAGATGACCAAATACCACGTCGAGTTTCTCGGGCCTTTGGGCAAAGATCTGACGCAGGCATGGGCGGTTGCAATGGCGCTGGGCGTTGAAGATCAGGTCACTGTTCCGCTGTTTGAAGGGGTTCAGAAAACCCAGACCGTTCAGTCTGTTGCTGATATCCGTAAAGTGTTTGTCGATGCGGGTATTAAAGGCGAAGACTATGATGCGGCATGGAACAGCTTCGTAGTGAAATCTCTCGTGGCACAGCAGGAAAAAGCAGCGGCTGATTTACAGCTGCAGGGCGTTCCGGCGATGTTCGTGAATGGTAAATATCAGGTAAATCCGCAAGGCATGGATACCAGCAGCATGGATATCTTTGTACAACAGTATGCGGATACCGTGAAATACCTGGTCGGTCAGAAGTAAAAGCAAAAGCCGGTCACTGACCGGCTTTTTTATTTTGAGGCTTTAATCGCGTCGAGCTGCGCGTCTTTCTCACTCCACAGCGTATTCAACCACAGCTGAAAGCGGCGCTTGAATGCCTTATCGTTCACGTAATCACCGTGTAACTCTTCATGGATTGGCTCCAGATTCACCCGCACGACAATCCGCGTTAGCTTACCGCTCAGCATATCGTAGAACGGTCGGCTACTGTTTTCCGGATAGCACAACGTGACGTTCAACATTTTATCGAACTGTGACCCCAGTACGTTCAATGCCATTGCAATACCTGCCGCTTTAGGAGGGAGCAGGTTTTGATAAGGAGAGCGGGTTTGCTCACGTTTATCTTTGGTAAAGCGTGAACCTTCGACAAAATTCACAATGGTTGTCGGGTGTACGCGAAACTTCTCGCAGGAACGACGCGTTGTTTCGACATCTTTACCACGGCGTTCCGGATGGCGAAGCAGATAGCCACGTGAATAGCGTTTCATAAACGGCATATCCAGCGCCCAGCAGGCCAGGCCAATAAAGGGCACCCAGGCCAACTGCTGCTTGAGGAAATATTTATTCATCGGGATGTGCTTACGGAACAGAACGCAAAGCACAACGATATCGGCCCAGCTGTAATGATTACAAATGAGCAGATACCAGTTTTTCTTGCTAAGACCTTCCAGCCCTTCAACATCCCACTTCAGCCGCGGATTAAGGTGCAGCAGTAGCGCCAGACCTTCACACCAGCAGTACATCATGAAATTACAGAAGACGGAAACCTTGCGCCAGACGACAGGAATGGGCAAAAGGAGTTTCACAACCCCGGCAAGGATGATCGGCACAGAACAAAAAATCGTGACCAATATGGTCAACACGATACTCAGCAACAGCGTTATCGCAGCGAGTATTCTCGTCATAATTAAATTATTCAAAAGGTTAGCCATAGACAGTGCGCGAAAGAGGCGCAAGGGGCTGATTTTATCAGAAAACGAACCAAATGATGGATCTTCCCTGAATAGAAAAAAAGAGAATATCTATCCACATCAGGATATAAGCTGTAAAAATGGAATAAAATGCCGTGAGTTTATTTAACCAATTGAAATTATTGTATAAATATAATGGAGCATTAATTGCCTTGCTATATTTAAAGAGCTGAAAATTATTTATTCACAAAGTTATCCACAGCTTTCTTTGCGAGCAAAGCAGAAGATCTGCAAAAGTTTTTCGACAAATGCGGCGAAAAACTCATGTTTTCATCCTGTCTGTGGCATCCTTTACCCATAATCTGATAAACAGGCACGGACATTATGGTTCAGATCCCAGAAAACCCACTTATCCTTGTAGATGGCTCATCTTACCTGTATCGCGCATACCACGCGTTCCCACCGCTGACTAACAGCGCAGGAGAACCTACGGGCGCGATGTACGGTGTCCTCAACATGCTGCGTAGCTTGATTCTGCAATATCAACCAACCCATGCAGCGGTGGTATTCGACGCCAAGGGTAAAACCTTCCGTGATGAATTATTCGAACATTATAAGTCTCACCGCCCACCGATGCCGGACGATCTGCGTGCGCAGATTGAACCTCTGCATGCGATGGTAAAGGCGATGGGGCTGCCACTGTTGGCTGTTTCTGGCGTGGAGGCGGACGATGTTATCGGTACGCTGGCGCGGGAAGCAGAGAAGATCGGTCGCCCGGTGCTGATTAGCACCGGTGATAAAGATATGGCTCAGTTAGTGACGCCGAATATCACCCTTATCAACACCATGACCAATACGATCCTCGGCCCGGAAGAAGTTGTGAATAAGTACGGCGTCCCGCCGGAACTGATCATCGATTTCCTGGCGCTGATGGGGGATTCCTCAGATAACATTCCTGGCGTTCCAGGCGTAGGCGAAAAAACCGCTCAGGCACTGCTGCAGGGGCTGGGTGGGCTGGATACCCTCTATGCCGAATCAGACAAAATAGCGGGGCTGACCTTCCGTGGTGCGAAAACCATGGCGGGCAAACTTGAGCAGAACAAAGAGGTGGCGTACCTCTCTTATCAATTGGCTACCATCAAAACGGATGTTGAGCTGGAATTGACCTGTGAGCAGCTTGAAGTGCGTCAGCCCGCTGCAGAAGAACTGCTTGGCCTGTTTAAACAGTATGAATTTAAACGTTGGGTTACCGACGTTGAAGCGGGTAAATGGCTACAGGCTAAAGGGACGAAGCCGGCGGCAAAACCGCAAGAAACTATTGTCGTCGATGAAACGCCTGAGGAGCCGGCCACGGTTCTTTCGTACGATAACTATGTGACGATTCTGGACGAAGCGACGCTGGAAGCGTGGATCGCTAAGCTGAAAAAAGCACCTGTCTTTGCCTTCGATACTGAAACTGACAGCCTGGACAACATTTCCGCGAATCTGGTTGGCCTGTCTTTTGCCATTGAACCGGGTGTGGCGGCGTATGTTCCTGTTGCCCACGATTACCTGGATGCCCCTGACCAGATCGCGCGCGACCGCGCGCTGGAGCTGCTAAAGCCGCTGCTGGAAGATGAGAACGCGCACAAAGTCGGGCAAAACCTGAAGTACGATCGCGGCATCCTGGCGAACTATGGCATCGAGCTGCGCGGCATCACTTTTGACACCATGCTCGAATCCTACATTCTTAACAGCGTCGCTGGACGACACGATATGGACAGCCTGTCGGACCGCTGGCTGAAACATAAGACCATCACCTTTGAAGAGATTGCTGGAAAAGGCAAAAACCAGCTGACCTTTAACCAGATAGCACTGGAAGAGGCTGGTCGTTACGCTGCGGAAGACGCCGACGTTACGTTACAGCTGCATCTGAAGATGTGGCCAGAATTGCAACAGCATAAAGGGCCGTTGAACGTCTTTGAAAATATCGATATGCCGCTGGTGCCGGTTTTGTCTCGCGTTGAGCGCAACGGTGTGAAAATCGATCCGGCTGTTCTGCACAAGCATTCAGAAGAGCTGACGCTGCGTTTGAATGAGCTGGAGCAAAAAGCGCACGAGATCGCCGGAGAAGCGTTTAACCTCTCTTCCACTAAGCAACTGCAAACTATCCTGTTTGAAAAGCAGGGTATTAAGCCGTTGAAGAAAACCCCAGGCGGCGCGCCATCAACGTCGGAAGAGGTACTGGAAGAGCTCGCGCTGGATTACCCATTGCCGAAAGTGATCCTGGAATATCGTGGTTTAGCAAAACTGAAGTCGACCTATACGGATAAGCTTCCGTTGATGATTAACAAGAAAACCGGACGCGTGCACACCTCCTACCATCAGGCGGTTACCGCCACCGGGCGCTTGTCTTCAACGGATCCAAACCTGCAAAACATCCCGGTACGGAATGACGAAGGTCGTCGTATTCGTCAGGCGTTCATTGCGCCAGAAGACTACGTGATTGTCTCTGCGGACTACTCACAGATTGAACTGCGTATCATGGCGCACCTTTCACGTGATAAAGGTCTGCTTACCGCGTTTGCCGAAGGGAAAGACATTCACCGCGCAACGGCGGCTGAAGTCTTTGGTTTACCGCTTGATTCCGTGACCAGCGAACAACGCCGCAGCGCGAAAGCCATCAACTTCGGTTTGATCTACGGGATGAGCGCCTTTGGTTTGGCGCGCCAGTTGAATATTCCGCGCAAAGAAGCACAGAAGTACATGGATCTCTACTTTGAACGCTACCCAGGTGTGTTGGAATACATGGAACGTACCCGCGCGCAGGCGAAAGAGCAAGGCTATGTAGAAACGCTGGAAGGTCGCCGTCTCTATTTACCGGATATTAAATCCAGTAATGGTGCTCGTCGCGCTGGTGCTGAACGTGCGGCCATTAACGCCCCGATGCAGGGAACTGCCGCAGATATTATCAAGCGAGCCATGATTGCTGTGGATGGATGGCTGCAAACCGAGCAACCGCGCGTGCGCATGATCATGCAGGTACACGATGAACTGGTGTTTGAAGTGCACAAAGATGATCTGGAAAGCGTCTCTAAAAAGATCCACCAACTGATGGAAAACGAGACCCAGATTGACGTGCCGTTGCTGGTGGAAGTCGGGAGTGGTGAAAACTGGGATCAGGCGCACTAAGGGTTTACTTAATAACGCCCCTTTTTCGTAACTAAGCAACATAAGAGAGAGCTTTTTGTGATGTCCATTAGAATTCCCTATGTAAGGAATGAAAAAAAATTACAAAAAGTGCTTTCTGAGCTGCTCAAAAAAGAGTAAAGTTATTCTCGTAGGGTACAGAGGTAAGATGTTCTATCTTTCAGACCTTTTACTTCACGTAATCGGATTTGGCTGAATATTTTAGCCGCCCCAGTCAGTAATGACTGGGGCGTTTTTTATTGTGCGAAAGAAAAGTTTTGCACATGCTGTAGGCCGGATAAGACGCGCAGCGGCGCCATCCGGCATATCGGTGGGTTATTCCCCGTCCTGCTCCTCTTCAACCGGGGCCAGTTCACTAAACCAGCTATCCAGTTTTTGCCGCAGTTTGTCCACACCCAGTTTTTTCAGCGATGAAAATGCTTCTACCTGCACGTCACCGTTAAATGCCAGTACGGCTTCACGTACCATATTCAGCTGCGCTTTGCGTGCACCGCTGGCCAGCTTATCTGCTTTAGTCAGCAGTACCAGAACCTGAACGTTGCTCTCAACCGCCCACAGGATCATCTGTTGATCGAGATCTTTTAACGGGTGACGAATATCCATCAGCACTACCAGACCTTGCAGGCTCTGACGCTTTTCCAGATATTCAGCCAGCGCGCGCTGCCATTTACGCTTCATCTCTTCCGGAACTTCGGCATAACCGTATCCTGGCAAATCGACTAGGCGTTTGCCGTCAACGACTTCAAACAGGTTGATGAGCTGAGTACGACCCGGCGTTTTAGATGTACGCGCCAGACCTTTTTGATTCGTCAGGGTATTTAGCGCACTGGATTTGCCTGCGTTGGAACGGCCAGCAAAAGCCACTTCGATACCGGTATCGGAAGGTAAGTGGCGAATATCAGGCGCACTCATCACAAAGTGCGTCTGTTGATAATTCAAGTTAGTCAAAGCAGTCCTCTCCATCAATCAGGGCTTTGCAGCGATTATACCTGAACCCCAGCAAAAGGCTGGTTTTTCGACGAGTGGGCTGTGTAAGTAAAAACCCCGCGCTTTGTGAGACATTGCCGACAGTTTCTATACGAGATGACAGAGTAAAAAATGACAGAACTAAAATAAATCATATGGTTACATTTGGGCGCTATTCTTAAAATCAGAAATTGTTACCCAGGTTACTTGTACGTTTAAACCAAAACGGTAAAGTAGCGTCCATAGCGAGGAAGCTGAAAGGATAGATGACTCAGGATGAGGGTCAGGAGCGCCAGGAGGCGAAGACACAGGATTGTCAGGAAGACAAACGTCCGGAGACGTTAGTAAAAGGAAATGGAAACAACACGGAATGTTACAGGCTAAGGGAAAAACAGGGTGTGTTGATAGCCAACAGGGATTGTAGAGCCCGTAAGGGTTGAGAGTCAGGAAAAAAGGCGACAGATTACTCTGTCGCCTTTTTTCTTTATTTCTGCTAGATTCCGGCGCAATTATATACTGAATAAAAACAGCCAAAGACGAATCATGATGAAACCAACTTCTACACCACGCGGTAAAGGTCCTGCAAAAGCGCGTCGTAAAACACGCGAAGAAATTAACCAGGAAGCTCGCGACCGTAAGCGCCAGAAAAAACACCGTGGTCATGCGGCAGGTAGCCGTGCGTCCGGTAGCGAAGGCGCATCTGGTGGCGGAAACCAAAATAAGCAAAAAGATCCTCGTATTGGCAGCAAAACCCCCATTCCATTGGGCGTGACCGAAAAAGTCACCAAACAGCACAAACCGAAGAGTGAGAAACCTATGCTTTCACCACAGGCTGAGTTGGATTTACTGGAAACGGATGAGCGCCTGGATGCGCTGCTGGAGCGTCTTGAAGCAGGAGAAACCCTGAGCGCGGAAGAACAGTCCTGGGTTGATGCCAAGCTGGATCGCATCGATGAGCTGATGCAAAAGCTGGGTCTTTCTTACGATGACGAGGAAGAAGAGGAAGAAGAAGAAGAAAAGCAGGAAGACATGATGCGCCTGCTGAAAGGCGGCAACTAACGGTTTTACACCGTGGGTCTTCCCGTCCTGCTTATAACCCTTCCGGTTATATGTTATCTGGTGTGGTTATTCGTTAAACTACAGCGGTTGTCGCGGCGACAGAAGTTGCTGCGCAACCGACTTATCACCCGTACTGGGGTTAAGTCGGTACGCCGTACCCGCCAGAGACGCCATCGGAAGGAGTGAGCATGTCAGAGCAGTTAATAGACTGGGACCTGGCCCTGATCCAGAAATATAACTATTCCGGGCCACGATATACCTCGTACCCGACCGCGCTGGAGTTTTCTGAAGACTACGGCACTGAGGCATTTCTAAAGGCCGTGGCGCGTTATCCTGAGCGTCCTCTCTCGCTGTACGTTCACATCCCGTTCTGCCACAAGCTGTGCTACTTCTGCGGCTGTAACAAGGTCGTGACTCGTCAGCAGCATAAAGCCGATCAATACCTCGATGTCTTAGAACAAGAAATTATTCATCGCGCACCGCTGTTTGCCGGACGTCATGTCAGTCAACTGCACTGGGGCGGCGGCACGCCAACGTATCTGAATAAAGCGCAAATCAGCCGTTTGATGTCGCTGCTACGTGGCAACTTTAACTTTAACGACGACGCCGAAATTTCGATCGAAGTGGATCCGCGTGAAATTGAGCTGGATGTGCTCGATCATTTACGCGCTGAAGGTTTTAACCGCCTGAGCATGGGGGTGCAGGACTTCAATAAAGAAGTTCAGCGCCTGGTGAACCGTGAGCAGGATGAGGAGTTTATCTTTGCGCTGCTGAATCATGCGCGTGAGATTGGCTTTACCTCAACGAACATCGATCTGATTTATGGTTTGCCAAAACAGACGCCGGAAAGTTTCGCCTTCACCCTGAAACGCGTTGCTGAGCTGAATCCAGACCGACTGAGCGTCTTTAACTACGCGCACCTGCCGACGCTGTTTGCCGCTCAGCGCAAAATTAAAGATGCCGACCTGCCCAGCGCGCAGCAGAAGCTGGATATCCTGCAGGAAACCATCTCTTCACTGACCGAAACTGGCTATCAGTTCATTGGTATGGATCACTTTGCCCGCCCGGATGATGAGCTGGCGATTGCTCAACGCAAGGGTGTGCTGCATCGTAATTTCCAGGGTTATACCACCCAGGGTGATACCGATCTGCTGGGAATGGGCGTGTCAGCCATCAGTATGATTGGTGACAACTACGCGCAGAACCAGAAAGAGCTGAAGCGCTATTATCAGCAGGTAGACGAGCAGGGGGACGCGCTGTGGCGCGGAATTGCCCTGACCCGCGATGACTGCATTCGTCGTGATGTTATTAAGCTCCTGATCTGCAACTTCCGCCTCGACTATGCCGCTGTGGAACAGCAATGGGATCTGAACTTCGCTGACTATTTTGCCGAAGACCTGAAACTGCTGGCACCGCTGGCGAAGGATGGGCTGGTGGATGTCGATGAGAAGGGGATTCAGGTCACGCCGAAGGGCCGTCTGCTGATCCGTAATATTTGCATGTGCTTCGATGCGTATCTGCGCCAGAAAGCGCGGATGCAGCAATTCTCTCGGGTGATTTAACGCTTTTCCGGGTGGCGCTTCGCTTATCGTGCCTACGAAAATCTCAATACGTAGGTCGGGTAAGCGAAGCGCCACCCGGCGAACCCGCTAGCTGAAAAGCCCAACAAGCGCTGCGCACAATACTGCGGCGACAGCAGTTTGTGGCGTATGGCTTTCGACTGCACCGCTCGACAGCAGATTAATGATTGATTCCAGCATGATGACTTCCCCCCCGTTTTCCGGGCACGATCATACTTAACTCATCGGAACAGTAAAGCGCAAAATAGCAGCTATTTGCGCTCAATTATTGATCTTTACACAGTGACGATATGTCACTCCATTCCGAGTTCTTTTAGTTTACGCGTCAAGGTATTACGACCCCAGCCGAGCAAGCGTGCCGCTTCCTGTTTATGCCCCTGAGTATGACGGAGCGCGGTAGTCAACAGCGTGCGCTCCATCTCCGGTTGGGCCTCGGAAAGCAAGTTTTGATGGCCGGAGCGTAATGCCCGATCTGCCCACTGTGCCAATAGCGTTGCCCAACTATCCGGCTGCATATGGGACGGTGCGTCTGGCACGGAGGTTTCAAACAGCTCGGTTGGTAAGTCCTGAATCAGTACTTCCTGCCCGGCGGCCATTACGGTTAACCAGCGGCAGGTGTTCTCAAGCTGACGCACGTTACCTGGCCAGGCCAGACGGGTGAGTGCAGCCTCAGTTTCCGGGTGTAATTGTTTGGCTTCCACCCCCAGTTCGCGGGCGGCCTCCTGCAGGAAATGACGCGCCAGGCGGGGGATATCCTCCCGACGTTCACGCAGCGGTGGCAGATGTACCCGAATGACGTTCAGCCGATGGAATAAGTCCTCACGGAATTTGCCTTCCTGCACGCGCAGTTCAAGATTCTGGTGCGTGGCGGCGATAATGCGTACATCTACCTTTACGGGCGCGTAACCGCCAACGCGGTAAAACTGTCCATCGGCTAATACGCGCAATAAACGCGTTTGCACGTCCAGCGGCATATCGCCAATTTCATCGAGGAACAGCGTACCGCCGTCTGCCTGTTCAAAGCGCCCCTGACGAATGGTATTCGCCCCGGTAAACGCGCCTTTCTCATGACCAAACAGCTCAGATTCGATCAAATCTTTCGGAATAGCCGCCATGTTCAGCGCGATAAACGGCGCTTTGACGCGCGGGCTATGACGGTGCAACGCATGGGCGACCAGTTCTTTACCGGTCCCTGACTCTCCGTTTATCAATACGCTGATTGACGATCGGGACAGGCGGCCAATAATGCGAAAGACATCCTGCATTGCCGGCGCTTCGCCGATGATGTCGGTTGTGGGGCCGTTAATCTGAACATTGCGCGGCTGCTGCTGTTCCTGATAATGGCTGATGGCGCGCTCGACCAGCGCCACGGCTTCATCAATATCAAAAGGTTTAGGCAGATAATCAAACGCCCCTTGCTGATAGGCGCTGACGGCGGCATCCAGATCGGAGTGCGCGGTCATTATGATGACCGGAAGCATCGGATGCCGCTGTTTAATCTGTTTTAACAGCGTCAGGCCGTCCATACCCGGCATGCGGATATCCGACAACAGCACGTCCGGCGTTTTGCTGGCCAGCGCGTCCAGTACCTCTTTACCACTTTCAAATGTGGTACAGCTTAGCCCTGCCCCTGCGAGCGCACGTTCAAGCACCCAACGGATGGAACTATCGTCATCAACGACCCAGACTATTCCTCGTTGCATAAACGTCACCTTATTTCCTGATAGGCAGGTAAACCGAGAACTCGGTATGACCCGGCCAACTGGTAAATTCAATTTTGCCGGAATGTTGATCAATCAAATTACGGGCGATAGATAATCCAAGGCCGGTACCACCTTCGCGACCGCTGACCATTGGGTAGAACAGCGTGTCCTGCAAATGCGAGGGAATACCCGGACCGTTATCCTCAACATCAATTCGTGCCGCCAGACGATAACGCATGCCGTGTAGCGTGAGCTGAAACGCGGTGCGGGTACGCAGAATGATCTCGCCGCCTTCCGGTCCCAGCGCCTGCAAAGCATTGCGCACGATGTTCAGCAAAACCTGCTCAATCTGGTCCGGGTCGTGCAGTAACTCAGGCAGACTTGGGTCGTAATCCCGGATTAGCGTGACGTTTTCCGGCAGCTCCATCGAGACCAGCGCCACCACGCGTTCCGCCACTTTGTGAATACTTTCCGTGATGTGCATTCCCGGCTGTTGTGGCCCCAGCAGACGGTCGACCAGATTACGCAGGCGGTCCGCCTGTTCAATAATGACTTTGGTATATTCGGTCAGCGCCGGGTCCGGAAGTGCTTTGCTGAGAAGTTGCGCCGCGCCGCGTAATCCGCCCAGCGGGTTTTTAATTTCATGTGCCAGACCACGCACCAGATCGCGGGCAGCAATCTGCTGGGCGTGCTGGAGCTGTTCCTGACTCAGACGGCGCTGGTTATCCATAGGGGCCATCTCCAGCAAGATAAGGCCATCAGGCAGCCTCTGAGCGGTCACAGAGAGGATATGTGAGTGGCTGTCTATCACCAGCGTCACTTCGTTATCCGTAAAGCCCTGGCCTGCTTCCAGGCTCTCTCGCATCAGTCCGATGTTTAAGGAGAAATAACTCAACAGATCGGGAAGCGGTGTACCAAATAGTTTGCGGGAGCTTTGGGCGAGCAGCTGTTGCGCCGCAGGGTTGGCGTAATGTACAGCCAGCTCATCGTCGACAAGTAAGATGCTGTTGATTAAAGAATTGAGGATCTGCCCAGCATCGGGCAGCGTGCCGGTTGCCATTCAGCAGTCTCCTGAAAAGTGTTGCACCAATTTAGTGCATTATAGCGTTTTACATCAAAAAAGCGCGAAAAAGCAGGTTGTTAGTGGAGAAAAAAGCCCATCCTGGGATGGGCTACAGATGACTGGCAAACATAGATGCCGGATGGCGGTTTTGCCTTATCCGGCCTACAAGGTAATGTTACCCTCCAGGCCTGGTAAGATTGCGCCATCAGGCGTCCTATCATTCGCCATCGATCTCAAGCCTGCCTGAGCAGGCTAAAAGTTCCACGGCAACTCAAACGATTAAACGCTGTAGTACAGCTCAAACTCTACCGGGTGCGGAGTCATACGCACGCGGTCATCTTCTTCGCGACGCAGCGCAATGTACGCATCGATCGCTTCATTAGTGAACACGCCGCCTGCGGTCAGGAACTCGCGGTCCAGATCCAGTTCTTTCAGTGCTTCTTCCAGAGAACCAGCAACCTGTGGGATCTCTTTCGCTTCTTCCGGCGGCAGGTCGTACAGGTTTTTGTCCATTGCTTCGCCCGGGTGGATCTTGTTCTTAATACCGTCAAGACCAGCCATCAGCAGCGCTGCGAAGCACAGGTACGGGTTAGCAGCCGGGTCCGGGAAACGCACTTCGATACGACGAGCTTTCGGAGAAGCAACTACCGGGATACGGATAGACGCAGAACGGTTACGGGCAGAGTAAGCCAGCATGACCGGCGCTTCGTAACCCGGGACCAGACGCTTGTAGGAGTTGGTGGTCGGGTTAGCCAGGGCGTTGATCGCTTTAGCGTGTTTGATTACGCCACCGATGTAGTACAGCGCCTGCTCAGACAGACCTGCATATTTGTCACCGGAGAACAGGTTTACGCCGTTCTTGGACAGGGACATGTGGCAGTGCATGCCGGAACCGTTATCGCCAAACATTGGTTTTGGCATAAAGGTTGCGGTTTTACCGAAACGGTGAGCGACGTTGTGAACGACATATTTGTAGATCTGAATTTCGTCCGCTTTTTTGGTCATGGTGTTAAAGCGGGTCGCGATTTCGTTCTGACCAGCAGTCGCCACTTCGTGGTGATGCGCTTCAACAACCAGGCCCATCTCTTCCATGATCAGACACATGGTAGAACGGATATCCTGAGAAGAATCTACCGGAGGAACCGGGAAGTAACCGCCTTTCACGCCAGGACGATGACCTTTGTTACCACCTTCGTATTTGGTGGAGGAGTTCCATGCGCCTTCGATATCATCGATAGCCACGTGGGAACCGGAAATAGATGCGCCGAAACGGATGTCGTCAAACAGGAAGAACTCTGGCTCTGGCCCGAACAGAACGGTGTCAGCGATGCCGGTAGAACGCAGATATTCTTCAGCACGTTTAGCGATGGAGCGTGGGTCACGGTCGTAGCCCTGCAGCGTACCTGGTTCCAGGATATCGCAACGGATGATCAGGGTAGACTCTTCAAAGAACGGGTCGATGAGAGCAGTAGACGCATCTGGCATCAGAACCATGTCTGATTCGTTAATGCCTTTCCAGCCACCGATTGAGGAGCCGTCAAACATTTTGCCTTCTTCAAAGAATTCGGCATTTACCTGATGAGCAGGAATAGTGACGTGCTGTTCTTTACCTTTGGTATCAGTGAAGCGTAAATCAACAAACTTCACTTCGTGTTCGTTCAGCATCGTCAAAACGTGTTCAGCGGACATACTTACTCTCCCGGATTGGTCATTGTCGTCGTGGTAACGAAGTCTTCAATTCTGCAAAAATTGGCCGTGTCGCCATAAAAAATATAAAGCGAAATCTGTGCCAACTTTTAAATTGCCCCTAAAAGGCGTTATCATGCGCACCATCGTGCAAAGGGGCTGCACCATGAAGGTTGTATTGCACCATTATAGTGCTTTAATGTGAACATTAAGCACCATATTGGTGCAAAGCATGTCAGATTACCCCTTTTAACGCTCCGTGAATGTGATCACAAAGAAACTCTGCAATACTTGTTTGCGGAGGATGTTTGTGATCCTGTTTTGTACTGCGATTAATCCGTGTACAATAACGCGCTATTTCTAAAATGCCTGAGGCAAAGTTGTGATCGAAAATTTGCGTAACATCGCCATCATCGCGCACGTAGACCATGGTAAAACGACCCTGGTAGACAAGCTGCTCCAACAATCCGGTACGTTCGATGCACGTGCTGAAACCCAAGAGCGCGTGATGGACTCCAACGATTTGGAGAAAGAGCGTGGGATTACCATCCTCGCTAAAAACACCGCTATCAAATGGAATGACTACCGTATCAACATCGTTGATACCCCGGGGCACGCCGACTTCGGTGGTGAAGTTGAACGTGTAATGTCCATGGTCGACTCCGTGCTGCTGGTGGTGGATGCAATGGACGGTCCGATGCCGCAGACGCGCTTCGTGACCAAAAAAGCCTTTGCCCATGGCCTGAAGCCAATTGTTGTTATCAACAAAGTTGACCGTCCTGGTGCGCGTCCTGACTGGGTTGTTGATCAGGTATTTGACCTGTTCGTTAACCTCGACGCTACCGACGAGCAGCTGGACTTCCCGATCGTTTACGCTTCTGCGCTGAACGGTATCGCGGGTCTGGATCACGAAGACATGGCTGAAGACATGACTCCGCTGTATCAGACTATCGTTGATCGTGTACCGGCTCCGAATGTAGATCTTGATGGCCCGCTGCAGATGCAAATCTCTCAGCTGGACTACAACAACTACGTTGGCGTAATCGGTATCGGCCGCATCAAACGCGGTAAAGTTAAACCGAACCAGCAGATCACTATCATTGATAGCGAAGGCAAAACCCGTAACGGTAAAGTCGGTAAAGTTCTGACCCATCTGGGTCTGGAACGTATCGAGAGTGATATTGCCGAAGCAGGCGATATCATCGCGATCACCGGTCTGGGCGAACTGAACATCTCCGACACCATCTGCGACCCGCAGAATGTTGAAGCGCTGCCAGCTCTGTCCGTTGATGAACCGACCGTTACCATGTTCTTCTGCGTAAACACCTCTCCGTTCTGCGGTAAAGAAGGTAAATATGTTACCTCTCGTCAGATCCTTGACCGCCTGAACAAAGAGCTGGTGCACAACGTTGCGCTGCGCGTTGAAGAAACCGAAGATGCAGATGCGTTCCGTGTATCCGGTCGTGGTGAGCTTCACCTGTCTGTTCTGATCGAAAACATGCGTCGTGAAGGTTTCGAAATGGCGGTTTCCCGTCCGAAAGTAATCTTCCGCGAAATCGACGGCCGTAAACAAGAGCCGTTCGAAAACGTAACGCTGGACGTTGAAGAGCAGCATCAGGGTTCTGTGATGCAGGCTCTGGGTGAGCGTAAAGGCGACCTGAAAAACATGAATCCAGATGGCAAAGGCCGCGTACGTCTTGACTACGTGATCCCAAGCCGTGGTCTGATCGGCTTCCGTTCAGAATTCATGACCATGACCTCCGGTACCGGTCTGCTGTACTCCACTTTCAGCCACTACGACGATGTTCGTGCGGGTGATGTGGGTCAGCGTCAGAACGGCGTACTGATCTCCAACGGCCAGGGTAAAGCAGTTGCGTTCGCACTGTTCAGCCTGCAGGACCGCGGTAAGCTGTTCCTGGGTCACGGTGCTGAAGTTTACGAAGGCCAGATCATCGGTATTCACAGCCGCTCTAACGACCTGACTGTAAACTGCCTGACCGGTAAGAAACTGACCAACATGCGTGCGTCCGGTACTGACGAAGCAACGGTTCTGGTTCCGCCGGTTAAGATGACTCTGGAGCAGGCTCTGGAATTCATCGATGACGACGAACTGGTAGAAGTTACCCCAACCTCTATCCGTATCCGTAAGCGTCACCTGACTGAAAACGATCGTCGCCGTGCAATGCGTGGCGCGAAAGAAGAGTAATTAACACTCTTTTTCAGGTAAGCACAAAAAAGCCGCTGATTATCAGCGGCTTTTTTTATCCCGGAAGAATTAGAAGAAATACTTAGCCCCGACACGAATTTGATTTTGTTCGCGGTGATAAGGTTCTACATTGCGGTCTAACCAGCGTAGTTCCAGGTAGGGTAACCAGTGTTCATTGATACGATACTTGAAGGTATTCGTAATCTCCCAGTGATGATCTTTTCCGTTACTGCTATTGAAGTCATTCACTCGAATAAAATAGTGCGGCTCAAAGGTATAGGAAAATTTATCGGTGATAGTAAAATTCCAGTAGTTGCCTATTTCATAGGTATCATTATTGTCCTGGTCACCGTTTAGATCGGTTGAGCTGTAGTTATTATGGTTATATCGGTTACGCACGGTAAGATTAAACCATGGGGTAAATTTATAGTTAACATCCAGATAAGCCGCACCACCGGAACCCGCACTCTTATCATTTATCAACCCACCTGGCTGGATAGTTAATTTATCTGTCGGTTTAAATAACGGATACCAGCCCTCTATTTCATTATAGCCGTGTTTTAACTCATCCTTGCGTTGCATGGTGTAGGTGTTGGTGAGCATGATACCCGCGCCCATATCGGAGTTATAGCCAACGCGCATCATCACTTCTATCTGATCTGACGCCAGATTATATGCCTCGCGGTTCTCGACATAGGCACCCGCAAAAACAGAGGTAGAAGCAACCGAAGATAAGAGAATTATTGTTGTTAACTTTTTCATAATAAATCCATTTTTTAAGCGTAGGGAGGCCGCCATCCATTAAGATGGAATAGGCGGCTATTATTTTTATACGTTTACAGCAGAGGTATTATTTTTAGTGGTAACAGGATCCGATAGAACATTGTTTTTCTTCCGTTGGCTGATTTCCTCAATAATAAAAGCAAAGCGAGTTTCGTTGAGCTTATAAAATAAACCCATCGTGAATGCAGCGATAATGGCCAGCCCACAAGGCCAGAGGAAAATAAGCTGACGCAGGCCGAGCAAAGTTGCATCGCTTTGGGTTATGTTGGGGATATAACCGATTTGCGTCAGCATGATGCCCGGCAGGAACCCAGCGAGCGCAGCGGAAATTTTGCGCGAAAAGGTATAACCCGTATACACTGAGCCTTCAGCGCGGATCCCCGTTTTCCATTCACCATAATCGACTGTATCCGGAACCAGCGCCCAGTTCAGGCTGTTAACAAAAGCGGTTCCGAAGAAGGCCATACAGGAGAATGTCACGAACAAAAATGATGTGCTGCCCCAGAAAAAGTTCAGTACATCGCCGATAGCCCATAATGCCAGACCGCCGAGGTAAACCTGCTTTTTACCGAAGCGTTTCACCGCAGCGGGAACCAGCAGCACCCCAACCAGAATGCATCCCATGCTGAAGAACCCCATCCACGACAGCAGATGAATATCATTGAGCACGTACTGGGTGTAGTACACCTGGATTGCCAGCTTGATGTTGAATGCCGCTAGCGTGCATAAGTTGGCGACACACAGCACCAGCAGGGGAGGGTTACGGAAAATGGCACAGAACGATTTGAGAATGCTGGGCTTATGGTGATCCGGCACGATTTCAATGTAGCGTTCCTTCACTCCGCTGAAACACCACCACATGCTGAACAGCCCGCAGACTGAAAAGATCAGTGCGGCGATCAGATAACCCAGCGAGGATGAACTGACAAATAGCGCTTGAATCGGCATAAAGCCAACGGTGCACAGTAACAGACCAACGGTAGCGCCGCCCTGACGCCAGGCGGCGAGCTGAGCGCGTTCATGCGGGTTTTTAGTGATCGCAGGCACCATCGCGCCGTAGGAGCAGTTCATCAGGCTATAGAACAGACCGAATAGCATAAACAATACTGTCGCCAGCCCAGTTTTTACCGTTAGCGTAAAATCTGTCGCCAAAAACTGCGCGCTGGCAACAACTGCGACAGGAAATGACGCATACAAAATAAAAGGTCTGAATTTACCTTTTGCGCCAATATTACGCCTTGAGTCCAGCAATACACCGGTCAACATATCAGTGAAGGCGGTGAAGAACTTCGCCACCAGAAAGATAATCCCACCGTAATACGCCGGCATCCCTAGTTCATCGGTATAAAATTTAAGCAGATACAGTGTGCCGATACACAGCATCAAATTTGAGCCGAAGTCACCCACTCCGTAGGCGAATTTTTCACGCAGGCTCAGTTTTAGCGTTAGCGGATCATGAAAAGACATAATCGCTCCTCAATAGCGCCCCGTAGAGCGCTATTAATTATTATTATCAAACGGGTTGTTTACGCGCTTCTATCTCTTCAACGATGCGGACATACATCTTCTCGTTAAGGTTGTAGAAACAGCCCATAGCCACAATGGTGATCACCGCTAAAGCGCAGGGATAAATAAAGATCAACTGACGCAAACCTTCGACCGTACTTGCTGATTGCACCACGTTGGGAACGTAGCCGATTTGCGTCAGCATCCAGCCGGGGAAGAATCCCGCCAGCGCTTGTGAAACTTTACGAAAGAAGGTGAAACCGGTGTATACCGTGCCTTCAGAGCGTACGCCGGTTCGCCATTCGCCATATTCCACCGTATCGGAGACCAGCGCCCAGTTCAGGCTGTTAACGAATGCTGAGCCGAAGAACGCCAGGCAGGAGAAGGCGACAAAGCTGACGGAACCGCCACCAAAGAAGTAGTTAAGCAAATCCCCCGCGACCCAAATTAGCAAACCGCCAATGTAGACTTTTTTCTTGCCGAAACGTCTAACCATTCCAGGCATCAAGAAGACGCCGATGAAGATACAGCCCATGCTGAAAAAGCCCATCCAGGAAAGGAGAATTGGGTCATTCAGTACGTACTGGGTGTAATAGACCTGAATTGCCAACTTAACGTTAAATGCGCCAAGCGTACAAAGGTTGGCAACGCACAGAATAAACAAAGGGCGGTTACCGGCGATGGCGCGGAAGGATTGCAATAATCCCGGTTTTTGCGCGGCATCCACGGGTTTCACTTCCACGTAGCGTTCTTTTACCCCGGCATAGCACAGCCACATAAACAGCAGGCCAAACAGCGAGAACAACGTGGCGGCGAAGATATAACCCAGCTGTGAATTGCCTTCGATCAAGTTCATTACCGGTACAAAGCCGACTGTACATAGCAACAAACCCAAGGTTGCGCCCCCTTGTCGCCAGGCTGCCAGTGAAGCGCGCTCGTCCGGATTTTTCGTAATCGCGGGAACCATTGCACCATAGGAGCAGTTCATCATGCTGAAGAACAGTCCGTACAGCATAAACAGCACCGTTGCCATCACCGTTTTACCGGTTACTTCAAACGGTGTACCGACAAAGTTGGCAATCGCCAGCAACGTAACTGGAAATGCGGCGTAAAGAACGAACGGACGGAATTTCCCTTTCGGGCCGATTTTGCGGCGGGAATCGAGCATAATCCCGGTGCCCATATCGGTAAACGCGGTAAAAAATTTGGCGATAAGGAAAATGATGCCGCCATAAGTTCCTGGTAAACCAAGGACATCGGTATAAAACTTGAGTAAATAGAGGGTACCAATGTCCAATAGGATATTGGAGCCTAAATCACCCATCCCATAGGCGAGTTTTTCTTTGAACGGCAAGCGTAGGGTTGCCGGATTAGAGGAAGTCTGACTCATTATTATTCTCCATGTGCCCGCGAGTTTCCCCGCGGGCGAGCCGTGTTAGATATTGCGTAAGGTGGCAAACAGTGACGCCCATTCACTCTTCGCGCGATAAAACACCGGAGGCTTGCCGATAGGCGCATCTACGGTAATTTCACCGCCCTGGTAAGTTTCCCCAGTCCAGACGTTTACCCAGCTATCCTCTGGCAGATACAGCGTCCAGTTTTGCTGGCCCTGTTCGTGAACCGGCGCGACCAGCAAATCTTGTCCCAGCAGATACTGATATTTCAGGGTATAGGTCCGAGCATCGTCTTCGTAATGCAGGAACAGCGGGCGCATCACCGGCAGACCGGTAGCGCTGTTTTGCGCGACAGCCTGTTTTAGATACGGTTTCAGGGTGGTAAAGACGGTGATCATACGGGCAAAGTGGGCGATGGTTTCAGCATCACCATCAAACTGCCAGTTATCGCCAGGGCGGTTACCTTCGTGGGTGCGCATCATCGGCGTGAAGGCGCTGAAGTCACACCAGCGCAGCAGCAGTTCTTTGCTGCGTTTCATGTCAAACAGGGTGGTGTAGCCGCCGATATCGCTGTGGTGCAGACCGTGACCGGTCATCGCCAGCGACAGCGCCGCAGGAACGACGGAAGCCAGACCGTCGTCGAGGCTCCAGTCAACGTTCTGATCGCCTGCCCACATCATGGTGGAGTACTTCTGGCTGCCGGTGTAGCCCGCACGCATAAAGAACAGGATCTCGCCGAGTTTGCCGGTCTCCTGTAACGCTTCGTAGTTGCATTTCGCCCACAGTGCGGGCCAGGCGTTATGCATAATTTCAGCGCTGACGCCGTTATGCAGATACGTATCGGTTGGCAGATATTCGCCAAAGTCGGCCATCCAACCGCCGCAGCCCAGCTCAATCATGTTCTTTTTGATGACTTCTTTGAACCAGTCGTAGGCTTCGGGGTTGGTCAGATCGACCACACCGCCGTAAAACTCGCCGAACTCAACCAAATAGTCAGCGCCTGAGGCATCTTTCGCCAGATAACCGCGAGCGGCAGCTTCGGCACAGAGATCTTTATCGCTGGCGACGTATGGGTTGATGTAGGAGAGAAACTGCACGCCTTCTTCTTTCCACTGCTTAATACGGTTATCCAACTGCGGATAGTTGTCGCTGTTCCACTTCCAGTTCCACATCACGCGCTTGCCAAAGGAGGTCATGCGGATCCCGGACCAATCCTGCGCCCAGATGCCGTTTACTTTCACGCCTGCGTTACGCATGGTGTCCAGTTTGTTCTGGCAAATCTCAGTACCGCCCTGAATACCGAGCGTGACGCCGTCGTAAATCCAGTCCGGCAGCTCCGGCTGGCGACCTAACAGCGCGGTCAGTTTTTCCAGCAGGGAAATATACGTGTCGGCGCACTCAAAGCGCAGGGTGGTTTTGTCTTCCCACAGCGCCAGCTCGTGATACTCCGGTGCGCTGAAGTCGAAATTCATATAGCAACTGTTATCAACGTGGCAGTAGTACTTCTGTGTGCTGACGAAGGTCGGCTGCGGGAAGAAGGTCCAGTAGTAGTCTCCGCCGGCATTTTCTTTGCAGTCAGCCTGCCAGGTGACATAGCTGTTTTTGTTACGGCCCACGCCCTGTTCGCTGGTCCACAGTGGGAAGGGTTTTCCGCGCAAATCGAAGTAAGAGAATTGTTCACCGCAGCCGTAAATATGATCGTCCGGGTTGGCTGCCAGACGCAGCCAGATGCGGTTATGGCTGAGATCATCGTTGTGCAGGTCCAGCTTCAGGCGGCCCTGTTCATCGGTAGAGATGTGCAGCGTGGCGTTGATGGTATTACCGCGGCTGAAATGTACCAGCCAGCCATCAGGTGACTCGCTAACCGTGGCGTCTGTCAGAGCAATCTTCTCATTGAGCTTGTCTTTGATGCTGAAGTTGCCGCGAAACATGTCAATGTCGGCAACGCCAGCGCCGATCCATAGACAAGGGGTTTCTGTGCTGTGACGTAAAATCAGGCGCTGGTGGTACGTTAAAGCAAATCCATCAGGTAGTGATGTGAGTTCTAAGGCGGTTGACCGTTGTTGTAGCGAATTCATTATCGTCTCCGTAAAAATAGGGTAATTCGGTAATTTGTCGGAAATCTGTTATTCACTGCCGATTAAAAAATGCATTTGATGTGTTTCTCCGGGCGCGAGATGAATCAGGCTAATTCCGGAGTTAAAGGCGTCTGGCGGGCAGGTCATCGGTTCAACCGCAAGGCCACGCCGTGCTAATTTTTCGCCGGTGTACACCTGTAGCCAGGGCTGGTGGCTGCGTAAAAAAGTGGACATGTTTTGCGATGGACTGGTTATCCTGACTTCCCACTCAGCGTCAGGTGGCATGGTCCTGAACGTATGATCGATAGTGGTCTGCGCAATGCGTCGCTGCGTTGTGAAATCCCGTTCATCGCATGTTTCTTCACTCGCTGGGAGTGTTAATTCACAGTCATCGATAGGGTGCTGATTGCAGGTCAGGTAGGGGTGTGCTCCCGCGCCATAGGGTGCAATTTCGTCACCCACATTCTGTGTCCGAATAATGACGTGCAATCCGCTGTCTGCCTCCAGTCGGTAAATCACCTCTGAAACCAGCGCAAAGGGATAGCCATAAGAGGGCGGAAGAAAAATCGTCAACGACACTTCCGTGTTCGACAGTTGATTAATCTGCCAGTCCCGCCAGGCCAGCAATCCATGGATGGCGGTATGTGAAACAGGGTCGTTAACGGCAAGTTGGAAGGTCTTGCCGTTATGTTGATAGCAGCCATTTGCAACGCGGTTTGGCCAGGGAACCAGCACTTTTCCTAAATGTGCCAGCGGCATCTCTTCCGGCTTATGTGGAATCACAATGTGACGCCCACGGTGCGTCAATTCTGCTAGTCCAGCACCAACCGTGACGATTTTCGCCTGGAAGTTTCCGGCTTGAAGATGAATGGTTTTTCCACCGTTATGCATGGCTGCTCACCTTGTTACTTATTTAGCGTTGATATCCAGCAGACCGGCAGCCACTGCCGGAGCAAGGCCCGGAGCCAGCGGTAGACGCGGGATCACCAGGCAGTGCAGCAGGTGATAAATGTCCTGCTTACCGTCCCAGACTTTGGTCGTCACCTTGTTATCGGTATCCAGTTCCTGCCACCATGAACCGGTCTCGTAGTCCATCAGATATGTGATGCAGTAATCCCACCACTTCTGGTACCAGGCTTCGTACTGGCTGTCGCCGGTGAGGGTATACAAGGCATAGGCGGTACCCATGGCTTCGACTATCGGCCAACGCACTCTTTCGCGAACTATGGGTTTACCATCCCAGTCCACCGAATAGACAAAACCATCTGCACCGTCTGGTGCCCAGGCATCACGGATGGTGGCGTGGAACAAGCCTTTGGCATCTTCCAGCAGCCAGGCGGGAGGCGTTTCGAAGCGGGCTTCCAGTGCGGCATGCAGATGCAGCATCAGGCGACCCCATTCGATCCAGTGGCCCGGCGTGCCGCCGTAAGCGCGGAAACGGTGAGCTGGGTTATCCTTGTTGTAATCGCGGATTGGGTTCCACTGTGAATCGAAGTGTTCGTTAACGCGATACTCCCCGCTGCGGGCTACGTCGTGAATAATCACCGATGCAATTCGCAGTGCGCGATCGAGCCATTTACGGTCATGGGTAACGTCATACACGATCAGGAAAGCCTCGACCGCGTGCATGTTGGCGTTACCGCCGCGGTAATCTTCCGTCTGGCTGAAAGCTTCGTCCCAGGATTCCAGGCACATCTGCTCTTCTTCACTCCAGAAGTACTTTTCAATCACGTCGATAGCGTCATCCAACAATTGCCTGGCCTGCGGATGACCGGTGGTGACCGCACTTGCCGCACCGAGCAAAACAAAGAAATGCTGATAGCCCTGTTTGGAGGCGTCCATAACGCCTTCGTCATTTACGCAGGCGTACCAACCGCCGTAGCGAGTGTCGCGCAGCGCGCCATTCAGTGCTTTAATGCCATGATCGACTAGCTGATATGCGCCAGGACGACCCATTGACGCGGCAACGGAGTAGACGTGCAGCATGCGGGCGGTGATCCACAGATGTGTCCCCATATCTGCTCTGACCTGACCACTGTTTCCCAGCCAGCCAAATCCGGTGGGTACCGCCGCATTCTTACCAAAGTTAAAGATGCGGTCGGTTTCTTGCTCCAGCCAACGGTTGTGGCTTAGGGTGTTGAACCATTTCATTCTTAGATCCTCTTAGCGCCGGGCCATCATTTCGTCGACGATATCGCCCAGGCGTTGCAATTTAGGTGCGGAAACATCACGCAGCATCAGTTCGGTATCCGGCAGGCCAACAACCGATGACCAGACCGCACGTCCGGCCAGGAAGCCAGATGCGCCTGCGGTCATTGCTACGCTGACTGCGCGCGGGAACAGTTTTTCATCTACACCAGAGGAGAGAATGACCCACGGCATGTTGATGTTTTCATTCAGGCGCAGAGAGGCGCTAAGCAATTCTTGTTGGGTACCTTTGCCGTACAGCGGCATTTCGACCTTGTAGAGATCGGCACCGCTATCACCCAGTTCTTTTGCGGCATCGATAATGGCCTGTTCGCGATCGAACTTATCGCCACGACGCGGTGGGCGAACAACCGGCTCGATGATGCTCAGCAGGCCATTGGAATGGCATAGCTCATTGAATTCTTTCACCATATCAAGACGCTGTTGGGCATCTTCATCGCTACGCCACAGCACCAGCAGTTTGAGAGCCTTAGCACCATCTTGCTTCACGGCCTGCGGGTTGATTTTTTTATCAATCACCACGCTATCGACCGGGATTCCGTTACCCGGAATAAACTCATCAGCGGCCACAATCATGGCGCAGCTTTTGGCGACCGCGTTTTGCTCTACAACCTGGCGGTAGCAGAACTGCTGATCGACCAGAATGGCGGAGGCATAGGGGGACAGGATCTTCGCCGCATTGACTTTGAAATCGGTCAGCACGCTGTCATTGACCGGGGATTTTGCACCCGCTGCGGCAAACATTAAGCGCATGGCTTCGCGCTGATCGACCGCCAGCATGGCAAATCCGCCAGAAGCTCGGGTGATATCTTTCAGGGTGTACTTCGTCATTGCTCAGTCCTTACTTATCTGTGTGTTTATTTAGCCCGGCGGATGCGCGAACCTGTTCAAGAATGGCCGTCCAGTCTTCCCGGCCACGGCCAGCGGCACGCGCCTGGTTATAGACTTCGCGGGAGGCAGCACCGAGCGGCATCGGCACATGCAGTTGGTTGGCAACGTCCAGCGCGATGCCAAGATCCTTGTGAGCTAAATCGATCATGAATGCCGGGGAAAGATCGCCTTTCAGCACTTTGTTCGGCCAGGAGGTAGTGAAGTGGCCTTTCCCGGCGGGGGTACCGCTCATAACTTGCAAGGCCACATCAAAGGAGAGGCCAAGTGCCTCGCACAACACGGCTGCTTCGGCAGAAAGAGCGTTCAGTGCGATACTCATGTAGTTGTTGATGAGTTTCACGCGGATCCCCATACCGGGACCCCCTGCATTGATCAGTTCATTACCCATCGCCATCAGAACCGGTGCGGCGCGTTCTACCTGCCGTGCTGTTCCGCCTGCCAGCAGCAACAGCGTTCCCGCGATAGCGTGATCGGAGGTACGCCCAACCGGGCAATCCATCATGTCGAAGCCTTTGGCACGCATATCGGCGATCAGCTTGTCGGTTTGCAGTGGGTGAATAGTCGACATATCAATCACTAATGCCTGCGGGGAGAGGCTTTCGCAGATACCTTGCTCGCCGAACAGTACGCTACGCACCAGATCGCCATTTGGCAGCATGGTTATGACAAATTCTGCCCCTTTTGCTGCCTGAGCCGGGTTGCTGGCAGGCTGTGCTCCTTTTTCCACCAGGCGCTGAACGGCATCCGGGTTAACGTCAAAGACGCTGAGTTGGTGACCCTGCTTCAGCAAGTTGCTCGCCATGGGTGAACCCATCTGACCTAATCCGATAAATGCTATAACTGCCATAACGTTCTCCTGAGACGTGGATGTCATTTTTTGTCATTTAAGGTTGTTTGTTTTTGTCTGTTTTTGATCGTATTTGTAATTTATGGTCAAAAAATTGACAGCCGTCACTTTTTAAACATTTTGTGAAATTAAAATGGTCCCATCTTGAAACGCCTAAGGAATGACCATGATTCGTATTGCTTGTGTAGGTATTGCCGTGATGGATCGCATCTATTACGTGGAAGGTTTACCGACTGAAGGGGGTAAGTATGTGGCGAAGCGTTATACGGAAGTGGGCGGTGGGCCTGCTGCAACGGCCGCAGTGGCTGCAGCGAAGCTGGGCGCACAGGTGGACTTTATTGGCCGTGTGGGCGATGACGACACCGGAAATAGCCTGCTGGCGGAGCTGGAATCCCTGGGGGTAAATACCCGTTACACCCGGCGCTACGCAGGGGCGAAGTCTTCGCAATCGGCAATTATGGTTGATACGCAAGGGGAGCGGATTATCGTTAACTATCCCAGCCCGGATTTATTGCCGGATGCTGATTGGCTGAATGAGATCGATTTTTCCCAGTGGGATGTGGTGTTGGCGGATGTTCGCTGGCATGAAGGGGCCAGAAAGGCGTTCACGCTGGCGCGTCAGGCGGGAGTGATGACAGTACTGGATGGTGACGTAACGCCACAAGATATCAGCGAGCTGGTGGCGTTAAGCGATCATGCTGCGTTCTCTGAACCTGGTCTGGTGCGTTTAACCGGGATAAATGATTCTGAAGTTGGACTGAAACAAGCAAAAACGCTCACAAATGGACATGTTTACGTAACGCGGGGAAGTGAAGGCTGTGACTGGATAAAAAATAATACGTTGCAGCATCAATCTGGATTTAAAGTCGACGTTGTGGATACTACGGGAGCTGGAGATGTTTTCCACGGTGCACTCGCATTCAGCCTGGCCGGCGGCGATGCTCCAGAAGAAGCCGTCAGGTTTGCCAGCGGGGTTGCTGCGTTAAAATGCACGCGTCCGGGAGGAAGGGCCGGAATCCCTGACTGTGATCAAACCCGATCTTTTCTGTCACTTTTTGTATAAAATGCCAGGGCAATGGTTTTTCGAGGAAATTTCATGAGTCTTACCGAACTGACCGGTAACCCGCGACACGATCAACTGCTTATGCTGATTAGCGAGCGCGGTTATATGAATATCGACGAGCTGGCCAGCCTGCTGGACGTGTCCACGCAAACCGTGCGTCGTGATATTCGTAAACTCAGTGAGCAGGGATTAATTACGCGTCATCATGGTGGCGCGGGCAGAGCTTCCAGCGTGGTGAATACGGCGTTTGAGCAGCGTGAAGTCTCCTGGACGGAAGAGAAAAAAGCCATCGCGGAAGCGGTGGCTGATTACATTCCCGATGGGTCAACGGTGTTTATTACCATTGGCACCACCGTTGAGCAGGTAGCACGCGCGCTGTTAAACCATAATCATTTGCGCATTATTACCAATAGCCTACGCGTGGCGCACATTCTGTATAACAACCCACGTTTTGAAGTCATGGTGCCGGGGGGAACGTTACGCCCGCATAACAGCGGCATCATTGGCCCTTCTGCCTCAGCATTTGTCGCTGATTTTCGGGCCGACTACCTGGTTACCAGCGTTGGCGCGATCGAAAATGATGGTGCGCTGCTGGAGTTTGATGTCAACGAGGCCAGCGTAGTGAAGACGATGATGGCCCATTCAAGGCATATTCTGTTGGCTGCGGATCATACGAAATATACGGCTTCTGCCGCGGTAGAAATTGGCAACGTGTCTCAGGTGACCGCGCTGTTTACCGATGAGTACCCAGGCCCGGCCCTGCATAATTTACTCCAGTCACAGCAGGTAGAAATTGTGCAGGTGAGTCCTTCACAGGATGATGCTCTGGCAGTGTAATTCTCCCCAATGATGGCTCGATAAGTTCGTAGCCATCACTCTCGCATAGTCAAACTTCTCCTTTCCCGCTACAGTTATTCATCCACGGCGAATAAGGAGAAGGGCATGCTCTATATCTTTGATTTGGGTAATGTGATTGTCGATATCGACTTCAATCGCGTGTTAGGAACTTGGAGCGATCTGAGCCGTGTACCTCTGGCTTCGTTAAAGCAAAGTTTCACCATGGGAGAGGCTTTTCACCAGCACGAGCGAGGTGAAATAACGGATGAAGCCTTTGCCGAGGCGATATGTCATGACATGGCGCTACCGCTAAGCTATGAGCAGTTCTCCCATGGCTGGCAGGCCGTTTTTGTTGCCTTGCGTCCTGAAGTCATCGACGTCATGCAAAAGCTGCGTGAGCAGGGGCATCGGGTGGTCGTCTTGTCGAATACTAACCGTCTGCACACGACGTTCTGGCCGGACGAATACCCCGAAATCCGCCAGGCTGCTGACCATATTTACCTTTCCCAGGATCTGGGCATGCGTAAACCGGAAGCGCGGATTTACCAGCATGTCCTGCAGTCTGAAGGTTTTTCTGCGCATGAGGCGGTATTTTTCGACGACAACGCCGATAATATTGAAGGGGCTAATCGGTTAGGGATTACCAGCATCCAGGTTGTCGATAAAACGACCATTCCGGACTATTTCGCGAAGTTGCTATGCTAAAAAATGTTCAGCAACAAGCCAGGCACCATACGCGTCCTGTTCGGGCCTGGCTGAAGCTACTATGGCAGCGGATTGATGAGGACAACATGACGACGCTGGCAGGGAATCTTGCCTATGTCTCATTGCTCTCATTAGTGCCGCTTATTGCCGTAGTTTTTGCTCTTTTCGCCGCATTTCCGATGTTTTCTGACGTCAGTGTCCAGCTACGTCATTTCATTTTCGCAAACTTTATCCCGGCGACGGGAGATGTCATTCAGCGTTATATTGAACAGTTCGTCGCCAACTCGAACAAAATGACGGCCGTTGGGGCGTGCGGGCTGATTGTGACAGCGTTATTACTGATGTATTCCATTGATAACGCCCTGAATACTATCTGGCGCAGCAAGCGTACTCGGCCTAAAGTTTACTCTTTCGCCGTTTACTGGATGATTTTAACGCTGGGGCCGCTGTTGGCGGGGGCCAGTCTGGCAATCAGCTCTTATCTGTTGTCATTGCGCTGGGCCAGCGATCTCAACACGGTGATTGATAACGTCCTGCGTATTTTCCCGCTGGTGCTTTCCTGGCTCTCGTTCTGGCTGCTTTACAGCATCGTACCGACTACGCGTGTACCCAACCGTGATGCGGTTATTGGCGCCTTTGTGGCCGCTGTGTTGTTCGAAACCGGAAAGAAAGGATTTGCGCTCTATATCACGATGTTCCCGTCTTATCAGCTCATTTACGGTGTCCTGGCGGTGATCCCCATTTTATTCGTCTGGGTATACTGGACCTGGTGTATCGTCTTGCTAGGCGCGGAAATAACTGTCACTCTCGGGGAATACCGCAAACTTAAACAAGCCGCAGAACAAGAAGAAGCAGAGCAACCATGATTGCATTAATTCAGCGCGTAACCCGTGCCAGCGTCACCGTGGAGGGCGAGGTGACGGGTGAAATTGGCCCAGGACTTTTGGTCCTGTTAGGTGTCGAAAGGGATGATGACGAACAGAAAGCGAACCGCCTGTGCGAGCGCGTACTCGGCTATCGAATCTTTAGCGATGCCGAAGGCAAAATGAACCTTAACGTGCAGCAGTCAGGGGGCAGCGTGCTGGTGGTTTCACAGTTCACGCTGGCGGCAGATACCGAACGCGGCATGCGCCCGGGGTTTTCAAAAGGGGCTGCGCCCGATCGTGCAGAGGCGTTGTATGAGTACTTTGTTGAGCGTTGCCGCCAACAGGAAATGAATACGCAAACCGGTCGATTCGCTGCGGATATGCAGGTTTCACTGGTTAATGATGGCCCCGTGACGTTCTGGTTACAAGTATGAACCAGCTACCGGTGTGGCCGCGGACAACAAGAGAGAATACGACTATGTATCACCTTCGAGTACCGCAAACAGAAGAAGAATTGGAGCGTTACTACCAGTTTCGCTGGGAGATGCTGCGTAAACCTTTGCACCAGCCTAAAGGCTCCGAACGGGATGCCTGGGATGCGATGGCGCATCACCAGATGGTGGTGGACGAAGACGGAAATCTGGTCGCAGTTGGCCGACTGTATATCAATGCGGATAACGAAGCCTCCATACGCTTTATGGCCGTTGACCCTTCCGTGCAGGAGAAAGGGTTGGGCACGCTGATGGCGATGACCCTGGAGTCTGTGGCGCGTCAGGAAGGAGTCAAACGCGTAACCTGTAGCGCCCGTGAAGATGCGGTCGAATTTTTCGCCAAACTGGGATTTGTGAGCCAGGGAGAAATCACCACACCGCAAACCACGCCGGTGCGTCACTTTTTGATGATTAAGCCTATTGCGACGCTGGACGACATTCTCCATCGCGGGGACTGGTGCGGACAGCTACAGCAAGCCTGGTACGAACATATTCCATTGAGTGAGAAAATGGGTGTGCGCATTCAGCAATATACCGGGCAGAAATTTATCACCACGATGCCCGAGACGGGCAATCAGAACCCGCACCATACGCTGTTTGCCGGGAGTCTGTTTTCCCTGGCGACGCTAACGGGCTGGGGACTTATCTGGCTGATGCTGCGTGAGCGTCATCTGGGCGGGACGATAATCCTTGCCGACGCACATATCCGATACAGCAGGCCGATCACCGGGAAACCTACCGCTATCGCCGATCTGGGCTCGCTGAGCGGTGACCTGGACCGTCTGGCAAGAGGTCGCAAGGCGCGCGTTCAGATGCAGGTTGGGGTGTTTGGCGATGACACGCCGGGCGTGGTGTTTGAAGGCACCTACATTGTGCTACCCGCAAAACCGTTTGGCGCATATGAAGAAGGCGGGAACGAGGAAGAGTAGGCCTTCTAGCTGAAATGCAATATTGGGTTCATTTGCTGATGTAAAATGCGGATTATGAAAATGCCATAATCCGCATTTTGATAAAAAATCGCATGCTGTCGATGATTGTATTGACGGGTACCTTCCTTAATCGCAGAACAGTTGTGTCCCATCAAAGCGTTTTTCTCTAACAGTAAAAAAAGCTGTTCCATCTCAGTCGTGTATTTATCCGCCTGCTGATAACCGAATTTTCTCCAGGTGTATTCATAGATAGATTCAAAGTCTTCGACTGCCTGATTAGAGAGTTTATACATTCAGACTGCGCTTTTTCCTGTGCGCGACCTCCTGTAGAGTCAGGTCGCTTGTGCCGCTGTGTATCCCATCCTCCAGCGCGTCGCGTAATGCGTTGTTTCGCAATTCTTGTTCTTCCAGTAAACGTAATGCTGAACGGACAACTTCGCTGGTGGAACCATAGCGCCCACTTTCAATCATTTCGTTAATAAAACGATCGAGATGCTCGCCAATCGTAATGCTGGTAGTTCTGGGCATAGGTTTGTCCTTTGTGTTATCTATTCACACAAGATAGCACCCGTGGACGAAAACATGAACAACCTTACTGACCTAGCCGCCAGGCCACATCCCGCATAACGCCTCGTGCCGCCTGGCTCACCCCAGTCAACTGGAAAAATCCGTGGATAACACCAAGATAGCGTTGGCAAGTGCACTCCACGCCCTGCTCCTGGAACCGTTGATACAGGGCCTCGCCTTCATCTCGCAGTGGGTCGAATTCAGCTGTAATGATGTGCGTGGTCGGTAAGCCGTTGAAGTCTTCGCGCCAGAGCGGGCTGACTTCGGGATGCAATGGATCGGTTTGCGAAATATACATCTCGTAGCCCGACAGCAGCGTGTCGCGGGTGATAATGTAATCCTGTCCATTATGGTCATAGCTCGCAAACCTGGCTGTTGCGTCCAGCATCGGGTAGATCAGCATAAGCTGCGCAGGTTGCCATTGTCCGCTAGCTTTCAGGCGTAGTGCGGTGACCAGCGCCAGATGCCCGCCAGCGCTGTCGCCAGCCAGCGTAATGTTGCTGCGGTCGACACCCAGTTTCTGGGCATACTTCCAGATAATATTGGCCCCGGTTTCAGCATCGTTATGTGCTGCCGGGAAGATGTGCTCAGGTGCGAGGCGATACTGCACCGCAATGACCCGACAGCCGCTGTACCAGGCAAGTTGCCTTAACTGGTTATCATGTGTGGCAAATCCGCCGCTGACAAAGCAGCCACCGTGATAATAGATAACGCAGGGGAGATTTCCCGTGCTGCCCCGCGGCGAAACTACGCGAAACATCATGGCATCGAGTTCAATATCTTCAACTTGTACGCGGGTTTCAGTTTCTCCTGCCAGGACCGTGCTGGCGATATAGCCTGCTCTCCGGTCATCAATATTCTGCTCGCGCGAAGAAGGGCGTCCCGCCACGATAAATGCCTCAACCAGCTGTGCAATCCCGCTTTCCAGTGCCATTTTTACATCCCCTTATCTGTATAGATATACAGGTTTATAACCTGGATAACTAAGAATGAAAATGGGAAAAATGGGGGCAGGTATGATTCTGGAAAGCGGCTCGCAGATTAAATACCGTCATTGGTTTCTGCTGTTTGAATTCGGTATTGTGAGGAAAATGTACTATACGCCATTGACGTATAGTTAAGAGGATTATTTACTTTCATCAAATCAGAAAATCACAAATTCGATTGTTGCTGATTTATCAGAAAGGGATCAAGGATGATCTTACTCCACAAGAAAAAGTGCTGCTGCGTATGTTGAATGAGAGGTGGTAAATGGATAAGGCACTATTTGAGCGATTAACTCAAAGTATGGTTCAGATGAATGAGATCGCTGAAGGAACGCGACAACCTTCCCGTACCTTTCATATTGACGCCATGAAAATAAAGGAAATTTGCCAGTCTTCAGGATTATCACAGACTCGTTTCGCAGATTTGATATCGGTAAGCGTGGATACGTTGCGAAATTGGGAGCAAGGGCGTCGTTCACCGACCGGTCCAGCAAAAGCGTTGTTACGTGCTATTGCCAATGATCCAAAACATGTCATTCAGGCACTAAGATAATCCCCGGCAGTTTGGTTCAATTGCCGGGGGAAGATCTTAAAACTTACTCCCCTTCACCTGGGAACAGGAACGGGTTGATGGAGCTGCGGGCAAAGCCCTCTTGCTCCATGTGCGCGTCCAGCATCAGTGAAGCGAGATCGTCAGCCACGGCTTCAACTTTAGGGTCTTTTTCCTGATAGAGAATCTTCAGGTAAGTCCCGCAGTCGCCGCAGCTTTCAGCTTTAATTGCCGCCTGTTCGTTATCCAGCGACCAGTAGTTCAAATCACGGCTTTGCTCGCAGTTGCTGCACTTCACGCGTACCACGTGCCACTCGGTTTCGCACAGGTTGCAGTGCAGATAGCGCAGCCCCTGAGTAGTACCGATTTGCACCATGCTGGAGACCGGCATTGAACCACACACCGGGCAGTACTGACGCTGCTCACCGTATTCCGCACGGGCTTTGCCGGGGATCAGGCTTGCCATCTGCGCCCAGTAGAGCGACAGGGCAGCCCAAATAAACGGTGCTTTATCGCTGCTGACGGAGGCGAAATCAGAGGCAAACAGCGCGCTGGCCATCAGCTCCAGTTCCTGCTCTGAGGCTTTTTCCAGATTTTCGATCACGGCAAGCGCAGGGCCGCTCATTTCTGGCTTCAGCTCAGCAATTAACGACTGCAGTAGTTTTTGCCAGTGCTTGTCGCGTGGCAGAACGTGGATATCCAGCGGCGGTTTGCCCTGATCGTTCGCTTCTTTGATGCGAGCGGTCAGATCCATCTGCAGCGGATGGTCGTACAACACCACTTCCTGCGCGTGGGCGATCAGTGCTGCAAAGCGCAGGTAGTCGCCCAGCGGGTTGTTCTCGGCCAGCTCGCGCAGGCGCTCAGCGCGGCGGTTATACAAATTTTTGAGTCTGGGGAATAATAACGGCGGAATCATATCCGCCGTGCGTTTCTCGCTCTTCTCCAGCTCATCTTGCGGGATTATGCGAATACTCATTCAGATGACTTTTCCTGTTTCTGGCGGACTTCACGGTACCAGCGCGGGTGATGTTTCTTCGCCCATGAACTGGTAACCCATCCTTCCACCATCGCGGTAATGGTGCCTTTCACCCAAAGGGCGGCGTAAATGTGCACCATGATAACCACAATTAACGCTACTGCGGCAAATGAATGCAGCATTAACGCGAATCGGATCACCGGGATTGAGAAAGCAGGCGCAAAATACGGACGCCAGATGACCACTCCGCTCACCAGCAACAGAACCAGGAAGATAATCGCCGCCCAGAATACGCATTTCTGGCCGAAGTTATAACGTCCCGTGTCACCTACTTCCTCGTTGACGACAATCTTACGAATATTCTTCGCCCAAAAGATATCATCCCGATTGATTAGATTGTGGTGCCAGTAGCGGAAAAACATGATGATAAACGAGGCAAACATGATCACGCCGACAAACGGGTGCACAATTCGCGCCAGTTGTGGAGTGCCCATGATGTGCATCAGCCAGTTAAAAGACGGGAAGAGAAAGCCCATCCCGCTCACCGCCGCAAGAATGAAGCAGAAGGCGGTGATCCAGTGGTTGATGCGTTCCGGCGCCGTGTAGCGCACGATGGTGTCACGTCGTTTCATTTGCGCACCTCGTCGTCTTTTTCATGCAGATTGTCTTCTTCCTCTTCCGCACGGTTCGGGCCTACGCCGACGTAGTGGAAGATGCTGGCCGCAAATGTCGCTGCAAAGCCGACGGCTGCGAGGGGTTTCCAGATGCCTTTCCAGAATTTAACGGTAGCGCTGATCTCCGGGTTCTCTGGCAGGCCGTGATACAGATTCGGTTTGTCCGCATGGTGCAATACGTACATTACGTGCGTACCGCCAACACCCGCCGGATCGTACAGACCCGCGTTTTCGTAACCACGCGTTTTCAGCTCCGCCACGCGTTCGCCTGCCAGGGTTTTCATCGACTCTTTGGTGCCGAAATGAATGGCGCCGGTTGGGCAGGTTTTCACGCAGGCCGGTTCTTGCCCGACCACAACACGGTCAACGCACAGCGTACATTTGTAGACGCGGTTGTCTTCCGGATTGAGGCGCGGAACGTCGAACGGGCAGCCCGCGATGCAGTAGCCACAGCCGATGCACTGCTCAGACTGGAAGTCGACGATACCGTTGGCATACTGAATGATTGCGCCTTCAGCCGGACACGCCTTCAGGCAGCCCGGATCGGCGCAGTGCATACAGCCATCCTTGCGGATAAGCCATTCCAGTTTGTCGTTTTGTTCCACTTCCGAGAAGCGCATCACCGTCCAGGATTTGGCGGTCAAATCAGCCGGGTTGTCGTACACCCCAACGTTGTTGCCCACTTCATCACGGATGTCGTTCCATTCAGAACACGCCACCTGACACGCTTTACAGCCGATACAGGTGGTGACGTCGATAAGCTTCGCCACTTCTTCCTGATGGTCCCGCGCCTGAGGCGCGGGGGTGAAACCGTTAGTGGCGGAACGACGAATGATGTCTTGCGATTGATAAGCCATAGGTCGTCTCCGTTACACCTTTTCCACGTTCACGAGGAAGGACTTAAATTCCGGCGTCTGCGTGTTCGCATCACCGACGAATGGCGTTAACGTGTTAGCGATAAAGCCTTTTTTCGCCACACCTTCGTAGCCCCAGTGAATCGGAATACCGATAGTGTCGATATCCTTACCGTTAGCCTTCAGCGTGCGAATACGTTTAGTCACCACCGCCTTGGCCTTAATGTAGCCGCGATTAGAGGAGACTTTGACGGTATCGCCGTGGGAGATACCGAGCTTATTCGCCAGCTTCTCGCCAATTTCCACAAACTGTTCCGGCTGAGCGATGGCATTCAGCAGCGCATGCTTGGTCCAGTAGTGGAAGTGCTCGGTCAGACGGTAGGTTGTACCGACGTACGGGAACTTATCTGCTTTACCCAGTGCTTCTTCGTCACCTTTAAAGATGCGCGCGGCAGGGTTAGAGATAACGTTCGGGTGTAGTGGGTTAGTCCCCAGCGGTGTTTCAAACGGCTCGTAGTGTTCCGGGAACGGACCTTCCGCCATCTTATCGATAGCAAACAGGCGTCCCATACCTTCCGGCTGCATGATGAATGGCCCTACGTTGCTGCCAGGTGCGGCGGCACTGTAGTCCGGAATATCCATCCCGCTCCACTTCGCCCCATCCCATTTCAGGATCTGACGTTTTGGATCCCACGGATTCCCCTGCGGATCAGCGGAGGCGCGGTTATACAGAATGCGTCGGTTAAGCGGCCATGCCCAGGCCCAGCCCAGCGTATTACCAAGGCCTGACGGGTCGGCGTTATCGCGACGTGCCATCTGGTTGCCTTCCGGCGTCCAGCTACCGGCAAAAATCCAGCAGCCGCTGGAGGTCGTGCCATCGTCACGCAGTTGGGCGAACGAGCTAAGCTGTTGGCCTTTCTTGACGATAACCGCACCGGTTGCCGGGTCGGTAATGTCGGCCAGCGCTTTACCGTTACTCTCCATCGCCACTTCTTCCGAAGCCGGTTCGTGCGGGGTGGAGTAGTTCCAGGTCATGCTCAGCACCTGTTCAGGGTTCGCGCCACCTTGCTCGGCATACATCTTGCGCAGACGCAGGAAGATACCGGCGAGGATTTCGCCATCGGTAACGGCAATCCCCGGGGCATCCGCGCCTTTCCAGTGCCACTGCAACCAGCGACCGGAGTTGACGATAGAACCATTCTCTTCGGCGAAGCAGGTGGATGGCAGACGGAATACTTCGGTCTGGATTTTCGACGGATCAACATCGTTTGACTCACCGTGGTTCTGCCAGAAGGTGGAGGTCTCGGTGTTGAGCGGGTCGATAGTGACCAGGAACTTCAGTTTGGACAGTGAAGCCACAACTTTGTTTTTGTTCGGGAATGACGCGACCGGGTTAAAGCCCTGGCAGATATAGCCATTCACTTTGCCCTGATTCATCATCTCGAAGTACTGCAGGACGTCGTACCCTTTATCCCACTTCGGCAGCCAGTCGAAGCCCCAGCTGTTTTCCGCTGTCGCTTTATCGCCAAAGAAGGCTTTCATCATCGAAACGAAGAATTTCGGGTAGTTGCCCCAGTAGTTCACCTGACCTTCCAGCAACGGTTTTGGCGTGTTGGCGGCAAGGTAGGTTTGCAGGTCAGTCTGTTTCTCGCTTGGCAGCGTCATATAGCCTGGCAGGCTTTGTGACAGCAGGCCTAAGTCGGTCAGGCCCTGAATGTTGGAGTGACCGCGCAGGGCGTTAACACCGCCGCCAGCCATCCCCATGTTGCCAAGCAGCAACTGGATCATCGCCATGGTACGGATGTTCTGCGCACCCACGGAGTGTTGCGTCCAGCCCAGGGCGTACAGGAACGACGCGGTTTTATCTTTGGCACTGGTTTCTGCGATGTACTCACAGACCTTCAGGAAGTCGGCCTTTGGCGTACCGCAGATGTTTTCTACGACGTCCGGCGTGTAGCGGGAGACGTGCTGTTTCAGCAGGTTCCACACGCAGCGCGGATGTTGCAGGGTGACATCGCGTTTGGCGAAGCCTTTTTCATCCAGTTCGTAGTTCCAGCTGGTTTTGTCATACTTGCGTTTGTCCGCGTCGTAGCCGGTGAACAGGCCATCTTCGAAACCGTAATCCTCACGCACGATCAGGCTGGCGTTGGTATAGGCCTCAGTATATTCGCGGTTGAATTTTTCGTTGTTCAGCAGGTACAGCAAAACGCCTGACAGGAAAGCAATGTCAGTGCCGGAACGAATTGGCGCATAGAAATCAGCCACCGCAGCGGTTCGCGTAAAGCGTGGATCGATAACAATCAGCTTTGCACCGTTGTGAATTTTGGCTTCCATCGCCCAGCGGAATCCGACCGGGTGAGCTTCAGCGGCGTTACCGCCCATCACCACAACGAGGTTGGCGTTTTTAATGTCGACCCAGTGGTTGGTCATCGCACCGCGACCAAATGTTGGAGCAAGACTTGCTACCGTTGGTCCGTGTCAGACGCGTGCCTGGTTGTCGACCGCGAGCATACCGAGCGCGCGGGAGAATTTTTGCGTTAAATAGCCGGTTTCGTTACTGGAAGCGGAAGCACACAGCATTCCGGTGGAAAGCCAGCGGTTAACGGTTACGCCTTCAGCGTTTTGTGCAACGTAGTTAGCGTCGCGGTCTTCTTTCATCAGCTTAGCGATGCGGTCAAATGCCTCATCCCAGCTAATCTGTTGCCACTTATCTGAGCCTGGTGCGCGATATTCCGGGAATTTCAGGCGGCTTTCGGAGTGGATGAAGTCCACAAGTCCTGCCCCTTTCGGGCACAGCGCGCCACGGTTCACCGGGTGATCCGGGTCCCCTTCGATATGGAAGATGGATGCTTTGGCGTTTTTTGCGCCGTCACCGAGGCTGTACATTAACAGTCCACAGCCAACGGAACAGTAAGTGCAGGTGTTACGGGTTTCGCGGGTGCGCAGCAGTTTATATTGCCGTGTTTCCGCGAGCGCTACGCCGGGTGCAAAACCCAGTGCCGCTGCCGTGGTGCCTGCCATACCGCCAGCGCAGATCTTAAAGAACTGCCTTCTGCTGACCTGCATGGTTCGCTCCTTGTTTCGACATTGTCACGTTCCCTTCGCTTTTCTGTAACGCGAACGCGAGGGAAGTGGTTGTTATTTTTCTTTGCGGACGGGACCGCAAAGGTCCAGAATTGGGTGAATTTCCCTCCGTCCAGGAGGGATTTGTAAAGAATACCACAATGTTGGTATGCGTGTTCCAATATGGTTAAAAGAAAGTGAATAAGATTATTCAAGAAAACATCAAGAATGTGACATCTTCGACAGGATCTCGCCAGCTGACCCTCTGGAAACGCGAGGATTTGCAACATCCTCAGCCTGATGAGGTAGCTGAAGAAGTGCCTGTTGCGCTGGTATACAACGGGATTTCGCACGTGGTGATGATGGCATCACCGAAAGATCTTGCGCACTTCGCGATGGGTTTTTCACTTTCTGAAGGCATTATTGAGTCCCCGCAGGATATCTACGGAATGGACGTAGTGCCTTCCTGCAACGGATTGGAAGTGCAGGTTGAACTGTCCAGCCGTCGCTTTATGGGGCTGAAGGAGCGTCGTCGCGCGCTGGCCGGTCGCACCGGTTGCGGCGTTTGTGGCGTGGAGCAGCTCAATGACATTGGCAAGCCGATCCAGCCGCTGCCGTTTACCCAGACATTCGATCTGGCGAATCTTGATAACGCTTTACGACATCTCAAGGATTTTCAACCCGTGGGGCAACTGACAGGCTGCACGCACGCGGCTGCCTGGGTACAACCGTCAGGTCATCTGGCGGGCGGGCATGAAGATGTTGGACGTCATGTTGCGTTGGATAAACTGCTGGGACGACGTGCAATCGAAGGGGAAACCTGGCAACAGGGCGCGGTATTAGTCTCCAGCCGCGCCAGTTATGAGATGGTGCAGAAGTCGGCGATGTGCGGTGTGGAGATCCTGTTTGCTGTTTCTGCGGCGACAACGCTCGCCGTGGAAGTTGCCGAACGTTGTAACCTGACGCTGGTGGGTTTTTGCAAACCGGGCAGGGCGACGATCTATACGCATCCGCAACGTCTGGTCGCGCTGTGACGCCACCAGGCGGCCAGAATACTGCCGGAAAATGCCAGTTCCATGATTACGGCAACTGGCGAGCCAACAATCACATTGTTCAGCAGCCAACACAGGCTGCCACACAAGGTGTATCCCCGTAATTTTCCGCTGCGTTTTTGAAATGACGCAAATGTCATCAGCAGGCTTCCCATCAGCGGCAATATACTCGACAGATTTTGCCAAAGATAAATGCTACACAGCAGCGACCCCAGCATAAATCCCCACATCACCCAGCGGTGAAAGGTGACGATGGCTGTCGCGTAGCGGCATGCGGCAATGATCATTAACCCAGCCGCAGCGTGTTGATCCAAAAGATAGAAATGGATAGCTAACAGAGAAGTGGAGCTGGTGAGCAGCGTTAAAGTGATAGCCCGGCGTTGAAAATGAAAAGCGGAAATATCCAGTAAGAAGCTGATGCCAGCCAGCATCTGAGAAAGAAGAAATGCGTTCATTGTGGTCGCCATCTATTAAAGAGTGACGGGACAATAATCGACGCATCACCGTAAGGCGTTAACCTTTGTTAAGACGCTGGCGAATACGGGACAGGCTAACGGGGGTAATGCCGATATAGCTGGCAAGATCGCGCTGGGTGAGCTGTGACTCCCAGTCCGGGAAGTGTGTTTGTACGTACTGGTAGCGTTGCTCTGGGGTATTGAGCAGCAGCATTTGCTCTTTTTTCTCTTTGTAGATCAATTGCTGGACCAGTAGCTGAGTCTTAATATCCTGATTTTCCGGCGCATCAAGCAAAGCCAAGGGGAATTCAGTGGTTTCTCCTGCGGAGATCATTTGCAGGCTGTAATCGGCAGGTGTGTTAATTAGCCAGTTCAGGTACAGAAAGCAGTATTCCCCGGCAAAGTAGAACTCTTTAACCCTTTCAACGCCGTTGTCTGCGTGATAAACCGCACGAGCCACACCATGATGTAAAAGATGAATTTTACTTTGTGGTTCACCCTGACGAAGTAACCAACTACCCGCCGGTTGCGTTTTTCTACGGCTGCCAGCAAGCCATTGTGATTCCTGATTACGTAACATCTTGTCTCTCAAATAATTTGAATAAGACTGGCAAATCCTTCCGCTTTCAGTTGTTCGAGTATCAGCCTATTATTTATCACATCAAGGCACGGTGCCTTACTCAAACAACTAAGTTAAAGGGTTTATATCATGAAAAGCATCAAAACTTTTGTCGCAGTTATCGCTCTGGCTACTTCATTCGGTTCTTTCGCTGCTCAGACAGTGACCGCAACCGGTTCTACGCTGGAAAGCGCTGAAGCAAAAATCGCCGCTCAGGCTGAACGCGCAGGTGCCAGCGATTACAAAATCACTCAGGCCTATACCGGTAACCGCGTGCACATGACCGCCGAACTGCTGAAATAAGATACCTTAGTACTGTCGAAAGAGCGCCCTTGAGGCGCTTTTTTAGTTTATGCCCGCCATTCGCAGCAGCGCCGTCACCACTGCCGCAGCGACGATCACCACGATTAGCGGCATCTTGCGCCAGGCGAGAAATACCGCAAAAGCCACGCCCAGCACGCGGGCCATGCCAGCGAAGTGTTCACCTTCGTAAAAGGTGGTCGCCAGCGCAACGGAGAACAGTAATACCGTTGCGGCGTCGGAAAGCAGCGCCTGCGAGCGTTCCGAGAACGCTAAACGGCTCCCAAGCTTCGCTCCTCCTAAACGCATTAAATACGTTCCCAGGGATAACATGGCGATACCGACGATAAACAGCGTCATGTTGCCCATTATTTTTTCCTCGTCAGTAAGCCAAACAGTGAGAGCAGAACCGGTAAACCGACCGGCGCAAAGGGGATGGCGGCAAGCGACAACCCGGCACCGCTACAGGCGCGAATCAGCGTGGTGCGGTTTTTAAAGGCCGGGACCACTAAGGCTAATAAAATTGCAGGGAAGACGGCATCCAGACCGATGGTTTCCGGGGCGGGGAGCAGTTTGCCGACGCCCGCGCCGATCAGTGTGCCAACAGGCCAGAAAATCGCGACGCCCAGACCGCACAGCCAGAAGGCGGCTTTACGTTGTTCGGGCGTTTTTTGCGACAGGCCAAAGACTACGCTTTCGTCGTTCATGATATGACAGCCGAGGAAACTCGCAGCCCGGGAGCCCACCAGGTCGCGCACCGTGACGCCAAACGGCACGTGTCGGGCGTTGACCAGTAAACCGGCCGCCGCCGCCGCCAGTGGGTTACCGCCGCTGGCGACGATGCCGATAAACATAAATTCGGACGCACCCGCCAGTACCGTAATCGAAAGCACAAACGGTACCCACAGCGGGAAGCCGTAGGCCATCGCCAGCGAGCCGTATGACATGCCGACTACGCCGACGGCCAGACAGACTAAAAATATTGCTTTTATCGTGTCGCCTTTGAGACTGGAAAAATAATGTTTCATACCGTTTTAGCCATATCGAACGAATTTCCATTATAATGAACGCGACCAGTTAATATTACAAGTCGAACGATTCGTTCGATATAAAGAACATGGAGTCGTGAATGACCCAGCCCATCAGTATGATCGCGAAAAGCCTTGTGCGTGAACGCCAGCGCACCGGTTTGTCATTGGCAGAGATTGCCCGTCGCGCAGGGATTGCAAAATCGACACTCTCGCAATTGGAAGCGGGCAATGGCAATCCTAGCCTGGAAACGCTCTGGTCGCTGTGTGTGGCGTTGGATATTCCCTTTGCTCGCCTGCTGGAGCCGCAGGAACAAAAAACGCAGGTGATTCGTCGCGGAGAAGGGACAAAGGTGGTAGCCGAGCAGGCGCACTATCAGGCCATTTTACTGGCCGCATGCCCGCCGGGGGCGCGGCGGGATATCTATCTGCTGCTGACGCAACCGGGCGCGGATCGTATTTCACAGCCGCATCCACCGGGATCGGTTGAACACATCATCGTGACGCAGGGTAAGGCGATGGTAGGATTGACTGAAGCGCCGGAGGAGTTAGGCGAGGGGGACTATATTTGTTACCCCGCCGATCGGGCGCATATTTTTAAAGCGCTGGAGCCTGACACCCAGGCGATTCTGGTCTCTGAGCAAAATTGAATTGTCGGATGGCGCTATCGCTTATCCGACCTACAAAAAATAAAACCGTAGGCCCGGTAAGCTTGCGCCACCGGGCATATAACTTACTGCAAATAAAACACTTCTTTTAGCTCTGCGCTAACCGGGCTGTTGTCCGGGTTTGCTGGCATTACGTCACGCATATGCTTCCACCAACGTTGGCAAACGTCGGTGCTGGCAACGGCATTCCAGCGTTCTTCGGACTCAATCTCAACGGTGGCGAACAGCAGATTGCGCGCCTGATCGAGATAAATCGCGTAGTGATGGGCGCCGTGCTCTTTCAGCACCGCTTCCAGCTCTGGCCAGATGGGGTTATGACGACGCTGGTACTCAACGTGCGCGTCGGCATTCACCTGCATCACAAAGGCCTTGCGGATCATAACGCCTCCAGATACAGCTCGCGGACCTCGTCGCGGCTGGCGGTGCGCGGGTTGCACGGCGCACACGGATCGGCCAACGCTTTATCCAGCCAGCCTTCAATATCCTCTTTCGTCACGCCAAGGGAGCTAAAGCCCGCAGGAATACCGACACGCTTGCTGAGTGCACGAATCGCGTTGATGGCCTCCATACTTGCCGCTTCATCGCTCATGTTACGGATATCGACGCCCATTGCCTGCGCCACGCGGGCAAAGCGCGCCACGGCGTTCGGACGGTTAAAGTTTTCGATTACCGGCAGCAGGATGGCGTTGCAGACGCCGTGTGGCAGATTATGGGTTGCGCCCGGCTGGTGCGCCAGCGCATGCACCAGACCCAGACCAGCGCTGTTAAATGCCATCCCCGCCAGATACTGACCAAACGCCATTTGCTCACGAGCTTCGAGGTTATGACCGTCGTCGACCGCTTTTGGTAGCCACAGGTTGATCAGGCGAATCGCTTCCAGTGCGTTAGCGTCGGTAAGCGGGTGAGCACCAACGGAAACATAGGCTTCCACCGCGTGGGTCAGGGCGTCCATACCGGTTGCGGCGGTGACGGAGGCCGGGATTTCCAGCATCACGCTGGCATCATCCACGGCGATATCCGGGATGATATTCGGGTCGATGATCACCTCTTTGACCTTACGGGCAGAGTCGATAATGACCGCGTTGCTGGTCATCTCTGCTGCCGTACCGGCGGTAGTGTTGATGGCGATCAGCGGGACGCCCGCATTTTTCACTTTGCCCACGCCGGAGTAAGCGGTAGAAGGGCCAGGGTTGGCTGTCAGGATTTTTACCGCTTTGGCGGTATCGATCGGGCTGCCGCCACCGAAGGCGATGATGTAGTCACATTCTGCGTTCTGATAGGCCGCAAAACCTTTCTGTACCAGCTCTTCTGTCGGGTTCGGGAATACTTCTTCAAACAGGTGGTAAGACATTTGATGTTTATCCAGCGCGGCAAACAGGCTATCCAGCAGGCCCAGTTTTACCAGTTGACCATCGGTGACGATCAGCGCTTTGCCCCATTGTTTATTCGCCACGAGATTCACCATATCGACAATCGCGCCGGCGCCATGCAGGCTAATTTTTGGCAGTGCCAACATAAAGCTCATCACTATTCTCCTTAATAATAAAATCCTGTAGGCCGGATAAGGCGAAGCCGCATCCGGCGTTGAGTTGGGAGGTATCAGTACAGCTCTATGGCGCTTGCCAGCGGCGTAACACCAAAGCGTTTGCCAAGTGCGACCAGCTCTTCACGTGAGATGGTCTGCTTCATACCGCCCATCGAAAAGATTTTGACCAGAACTTCGGCGGATTTCTCTGCGGTATCTATCAAACCGAACGCTTCGTCTAGGGTAGGTCCGCTTCCGAACACGCCGTGGAACGGCCAAAGTACCAGCGAGTGTTTCTGCATTTCCTCGGCGGTAGCCTGACCAATTTCATCTGTACCCGGCACCATCCACGGCAGAATGCCAACGCCATCCGGGAACACCACCAGGCACTCGGTGCTGCCTTCCCACAGCTTGCGGGTAATCAGCGCTGTGTTGTTTTCCAGTACGTAGGTCAGAGCGATCAGGTTGGTGGCATGGCAGTGCATGATCACGCGGTCTTTACCGTTCGTCGCTTTAATGCGTTCGCAGTGGGAGAGGAAGTGAGCCGGCAGTTCAGAGGTCGGCACGGCCTCGTGGGTCAGGCCCCAGAGGATGTGGTAGCCCGCACCGTCGCTGTCTACTTGTACCACGCCCAAATTTGCTGCGGGATCGAGCTGAACGTTACGGAAAAATTTACCGGAACCAGTGACGATAAACGGCGTGTTTGCCAGCAGCGGCATCGGCTGACTTAGCGCAATATAGCGTGGTTTTTCGTAGAAATCGGCGCTAAACGGCGCGATATCTGCTTCATCAAGACGCAGCGTCAGGTTGCCGCCGTTACGCTCGTCCCAGCCTTTCAGCCACGCATCAGAAGTGGCTTTGATCATCCCCTGGACGAACCAGGAAGTCGTAATATTTTGCATGTTCGGTGTTCCTGTTTATTGCCCGAACGTTATCGGGTCTTACGAAGGCCGGATAAGCGAAGCGGTATCCGGCAATCGTGTTTCATTCATTGCCAGATGGCGACGCGGAGCGTCTTATCCGGCCTACAAGCCTGGCGTCACGGTTAGCTACGTTTGCTCAAAATCTCTTTTTCATAAGCGCGCACGCTGTCCAGCCACTGGCTGCCCGCAGGCGTGTCGTGGCGCTGGCAATACATCTCCCAGACGGCCTGCCACGGCAGCGATTTTTGCTCTTCCAGCAGGGCCAGGCGTGCGGTGTAGTCGCCGTTGGCTTCGAGCTGACGCAGTTGTTCGGTGGGTTCTAACAGCGCGCGCAGCAGGGCTTTTTTCATATTGCGGGTGCCGATCACCCACGCGGCAATGCGGTTAATGGAGGCGTCGAAGAAGTCGAGGCCAATGTGTACGCGGTCAAACAGGTTGTGGCGGACGATCTCGCTGGCAATCGCCTGAGTTTCATCATCCAGCAGCACCACGTGGTCGCTGTCCCAGCGCACCGGACGGCTGACGTGCAGCAGCAGGCGCGGTACATACAGCATGGCGGCAGAAATTTTGTCGGAGATCACTTCAGTCGGATGGAAGTGGCCCGCATCCAGACACAGTGCGGTCTGGCGGCTGGTGGCGTAACCCATGTAGAACTCGTTAGAGCCCACGGTGTAGCTTTCCGCACCGATGCCAAACAGCTTGCTTTCGACGGCATCGATATGGTGCGCCGGGTCAAGTTTCTCGCTGATCACTTCGTCCAGTGCGTCCAGCAGACGCTGGCGCGGCGCTAAACGGTCAATGGTGATGTCTTTCATGCCATCCGGGATCCAGATGTTCATCACCGATGGTGTACCCAACTGCTCGCCAAAATACGCCGAGACGCGACGGCTGGCTTTGCAGTGATCGATCCAGAACTGGCGAATGGTGTCGTCGGCGTGCGCCAGCGTGAAACCGTCGGCGCTCAGCGGGTGTGAGAAGCAGGATGGGTTGAAATCCAGCCCTAACTGGTTCGCTTTCGCCCACTCAACCCAGTTTTTGAAGTGTTCGGGTTTGATTTGGTCGCGGGGAACCGGTGTATCCGATTCCAGATAGATCGCGTGCAAATTCAGACGTTTTGGACCAGGAATCAGGCTTAGCGCTTGCTCCAGATCGGCCCGCAGTTCGGTGGCGTTACGCGCTTTACCCGGATAGTTACCGGTAGCCTGAATACCGCCAGTAAGCGAGCCTTCCGGGTTTTCGAAACCGGCGACATCATCGCCCTGCCAGCAGTGCATGGAGACCGGCAAACGATCGAGCTGGCGTAAGGCCGCCTCGACATCAATGCCTACCGCGGCGAAACGCAGTTTTGCCAGTCCCCAGGCTTGTTCAAGTTGAGTGGTCATGCGCAAAGCTCCTTTGTCTGTCGTAGTGATTGAAACTGCGCCTGGTAGCGGGCAATTTCACTTTCAGGATTGGGAATAAAGGTGGTCAGGTCATAGTTGGCGCGTACCACCTGACGGAAATCATCGACGTTGTTCAGCTCGTCCAGCGTCATCAGCTGGATGCCAATATTGCCGAGCGTGGAAGCCTCAATCGGCCCGGACATCACGCGAATACCGCAGGCATCCGCACATAGCTGGTTCAGTAAGGTGTTCTGGCAGCCACCACCGACAATGTGCAGTTGGCTAAATGCTGCACCACGCAGTTGAGCCAGTTCTTGCAGGATATCGGCGTACAGCAACGCCAGGCTGTCGAAGATACAGCGCGCCAGTTCGGCGTTTTGCAGGGGAACGGGTTGGCCTGATTCACGGCATGCCGCCTGAATTTCTGCACTCATATCGTCGGGGTTGATAAAGCGATCGTCGTTCGGGTTTATCAGGAACTGGCAGGCCGGCAGCGCTTGCGTTTGGCAGATAAGCGTTGGCAGGTCGGTAATCTGGCGCTCTTTTAATACGCGCTGGAGCAGCCATAGCCCCATAATATTTTTCAGGACACGGTAACGTCCTTCCGCGCCGCCTTCATTGGTGATATTCGCCGCCAGCGCCGCATCGTTGGTATACGGTGTTCTGCTCTCAAAGCCCATCAGCGACCAGGTTCCGGAAGAGAGATAGGCGCTGTTTTTGTCGGCCAGCGGAGAAGCAATGACCGCACTGGCCGTGTCGTGACTGGCGACGGCGACAACCGGAATTTGGTTTTTCTGCGGGCAAATCCAGTGGCCGATCACGTTCCCTGGATGCGTCGGGCGACCAAACCAGGCTTTGTCTGCCCCGGTCCACGCCAGCAGTGTGTCATCCCAGTCGTCGGTATTGATATTGACTAGCTGGGTGGTGGTGGCGTTGGTGTATTCCCAGTTCATTTTGCCGGTCAGGCGAAAGCTGAAGTAGTCGGGGATCAGCAGGGCATGGGCCACCTGCGGGAGCAGTTCTGGCTGCTGTTCAACCAGCGCACGCAGTTGATACAGGGTGTTAAAGGGCAGAAACTGAATGCCGCTACGGCGGTAAATTTCACCTTTACCCGGCTGCTTCATCGCCTGCGCCAGAATGCCGGTCGTGCGGCTGTCACGGTAAGAGACCGGCAGACCGACACGTTGACCGACGTTATCGATCAGAACGTAATCCACGCCCCAGGTATCAATGCCGATGCTGTCTATCCGAATACCTTCATCGCAGACTTTTTTCAGGCCAAGACGAATATCGTGTTCCAGGCTGTCGATGTCCCAGGTGTCAAAACCGTCTGTTTTTTGCAGGCAGTTCATGAAGCGGTGGATTTCACGTAGCGTCAGGGAGCGGTGTTCACTGTCGTAACGCGCCAGCATTACGCGCCCACTGGATGCGCCGAGATCGACTGCGACACAATGGCGAAAAGTCATAGCGAGGTCCTTCTGAGTTTTATTGCACTCAGTCTAAGAACCCCAGATAAAGCGTACCTTCTTGACAGTGACAGCCACAATTAGCGGCTGGCAACATGGCAAAGGTGAACGTGACGCTGTTCACAATTTCTATTAATAGGACCTGTTTTAGCGGATGTGACGCCTTCCGCAATTCCCGATCTTTCCCGTCATTTCTTGAAGAATTGACCGTGTTTACGCACTTTGGCGTCAAAAATTTAAGGTGAGGGTGATAACCCTTAATTACTATTCAGCCATGTTCATTTGATCGGGAAGGATGTCATCATGACGGTATTGCATTGCGTGGATTTTTTTCCGACAGGTAAAGCGCCAGTGGCTATTGAACCGCGGCTTCCTCAACCTGCGTTTCCAGAGCATCATCATGATTTTCATGAAATTGTGGTGGTCGAACATGGAACGGGGATCCATGTGTTCAACGGGCAGCCTTACACCATCAGCGGCGGTACGGTGTGTTTCGTTCGCGATCATGACCGGCATTTATATGAACATACTGACAATCTGTGCCTGACCAATGTGTTGTATCGCTCTCCGGATGCGTTTCAATTCCTGGCTGGGCTGAATCAGCTTTTACCTCAGGAACAGAATGGGCAGTATCCCTCCCACTGGCGGGTGAATCAGGGGGTGTTGCAGCAGGTTCGACAACTGGTGGGGCAGATGGAAGCGCTCGGTGAGGGGATGGATACACCAACGGCGGCAAATCGCGAGATCCTGTTTATGCAACTGCTGGTGCTGCTGCGTAAAAGCAGCCTGATGGAAGCAGCGACCGATAACGACGCGCGGCTTAACCTCCTGATGGCGTGGCTGGAAGATAACTTTGCCGACGAGGTGTGTTGGGAGGCGCTGGCCGAGAAGTTTTCCCTCTCTTTGCGCACTCTGCATCGCCAGCTCAAACAGCAAACCGGATTGACGCCGCAGCGCTACCTTAACCGCTTGCGGCTGATCAAGGCCCGACATCTGCTTCGCCACAGTGATGACAGTGTGACAGACATCGCTTATCTCTGTGGATTCGGCGACAGTAACCACTTTTCGACGCTTTTTCGTCGTGAGTTCAAGTGGTCACCACGCGATATTCGTCAGGGGCGCGATCTCGTTGTGGCAAGCCGCCTCCAGTAACGCGAAAGCTATCAACGTTTTTTACCGCCGAATCTCAGATAATCATGTCCCTTAACGCCGGATGGTGGCTACGCCTTATCTGGCCTACGTGGATGCCCTGTAGGCCGGATAAGCGCAGCGCATCCGGCAAGCATTCAGGTTGAGGTCATGTGATGGCGAATCAGCTAATCCTTCTGAAATCAGACTTCTTTGCGCATGAGCAGCAGGCTGTGGCCGTGGCTGACCGTTATCCGCAGGATGTCTTTGCTGAGCATACCCACGAGTTTTGCGAGCTGGTTATGGTCTGGCGCGGTAATGGTCTGCATGTCCTTAACGATCGTCCGTACCGGATAACCCGTGGCGATCTGTTTTACATTCGCGCCGAAGATAAACACTCCTACACCTCCGTGAACGACCTGGTGTTGCAAAATATCATCTACTGCCCGGAGCGGTTGACGCTGAATGTTGACTGGCAAGGGGCGATCCCCGGATTTGACGGTACGCCGAGGCAGCCGCATTGGCGACTCGGCAGCGTTGGCATGAGTCAGGTCCGACAGGTGATAAGCCAGCTTGAGCATGAAAGCAATCAACGTGATGCACAGGCTTTTACCATGGCTGAGCTGCTGTTCGGGCAACTGGTGACACACCTTAAGCGGCATCGTTATGCCACGGATACGCTCCCGGCGACCTCCAGTGAAACGCTGCTGGATAAACTGATCACCGCGTTAGCCGGTAGCCATGAGCATGCGTTCGAACTGGATACGTTTTGCGAGCGCGAACAGTGCAGCGAGCGCGTTTTGCGCCAGCAGTTTCGCAGCCAGACCGGGATGACCATCAACCAGTATCTCCGCCAGGTGCGGGTTTGCCATGCGCAGTATCTGCTCAAACATAGTCGGTTGATGATTAGCGAGATTTCCATGCGCTGCGGTTTTGAGGACAGTAACTACTTTTCAGTGGTATTTACGCGGGAAACCGGGATGACGCCGAGCCAGTGGCGTCATCTCAGTACTCAGCATGCTTAGCTGGCCATTCCCAGACCGACAATGTTTGCCGCGACAATGATCACCACGCAGCCGAGGCTTAGCACGCTGACCGGACGACGACCCGCGTTTTTCCACTCTTTCAATACCAGACCGACAATCCCGCCGCACAGAACATAGAAGCTCATGTGCAGCATCCAGCTTACATAGTCATACTGCGCCGGAATACGTGCGTGGCCCCAGGCGTAGAAGAAGAATTGCAGATACCACATCAAGCCACCAAGCGCAGAGAGCAGCACGTTGGTGATAATCAGCGGTTTGGCTAACGAGAAGTCGGCTTTTATCGACAAGTTCTTCACTTTTGCCAGACGAATGAAGCAGAAGCCCAGGTTAACAAGCGCGCCACCGCCCATAATGACCACATAGCTAGGCAGGGCGACATACAGCGGATCGACGCCCAACGCGGCGGCGGCATCGTGCATCGGTTTCGCTGCGTTCATCGCAAAGGACATCCCGGCGGAGAAAATACCGCACATGACGGCCAGAACCAGACCTTTTTTCAGGTTGAAATCTTCCGCTTTGATGCCCATTTTGCGTTCTTTTAACTGACCGGCACGGGTAACAATGCCTACGCCAATCAGCGCGACCAGTACGCCAAGCAGCGTCATGCGGCCACCAGAGGTATTGATCAGTACATCAAAATTGCCGTTGATAATCGGGGTCATCAGCGTGCCGACAATCAGCGTAATACCTATCGCAATCCCGATACCCATCGACATACCGAGATAGCGCATGGTCAGGCCATAGTTGATATTGCCAATCCCCCACATTGCACCAAACAGAAATACCGGAGCCAGTGTGGAGAGGCTGAAGGAGCTGAAGTAGGCCCAGAAATCGGGAAGTAACATGGCGCTGATGGTCCACGGCAGGATTATCCAGGAGACGATCCCGCCAACCGACCACATCGTTTCCCATGACCAATGTTTGACTTGCTTGAACGGGGCATAGAAACAGGCGGCACTGGCTGCCCCTATCAAATGCCAAAAGATACCCATCGTAATCGCGTTACTCATGACTTAATCCTCGTTATTTTTTATCGTCGGTAATGACCCCTCCGACCTAACGAGTTTAAAAATTACGCAGGTGGTTAACCTTTTGACGATTGCCGCCCTTTTGCGCATGTTGGCAATTATCACGTTAAGTGGGTGATTCGGCTCACATCTTTAACAATGGGTTTGATTCATTAAGACCCTGTAAAAAGTACGGCATTGATAATCATTTTCAATATCATTTAATTAACTATAATGACCCAACTGCTTACGCGGCGTTAACACTGGCCGCCCGACAATACTGGAGATGATTATGAGTTATACACTGCCATCCCTGCCGTACGCTTATGATGCCCTTGAACCGCACTTCGATAAGCAGACGATGGAAATCCACCACACCAAACACCACCAGGCTTACGTAAATAACGCCAACGCTGCGCTGGAAAGCCTGCCTGAATTCGCCAGCCTGTCCGTTGAAGAGCTGATCACCAAACTGGATCAACTGCCAGCAGACAAGAAAACCGTACTGCGTAACAACGCGGGCGGTCACGCTAACCACAGCCTGTTCTGGAAAGGCCTGAAAACCGGTACTACGCTGCAGGGCGACCTGAAAGCGGCTATCGAACGTGACTTCGGCTCCGTTGACAACTTCAAAGCTGAATTTGAAAAAGCAGCGGCAACCCGCTTTGGCTCCGGCTGGGCGTGGCTGGTTCTGAAAGGTGACAAACTGGCTGTTGTTTCCACCGCCAACCAGGATTCCCCGCTGATGGGTGAAGCTATCTCTGGCGCTTCCGGTTTCCCAATCGTGGGCCTGGACGTGTGGGAACACGCTTACTACCTGAAATTCCAGAACCGTCGCCCGGACTACATCAAAGAGTTCTGGAACGTTGTGAACTGGGACGAAGCTGCCGCGCGTTTCGCAGCAAAAAAATAAGTTCTACGCTTTAACAAAGCCCTGCAAGCGATGCTTGTGGGGTTTTTTTGTGATCAAACTCAATATAAAAACAATGATCCACTTAAATTGAAACAAGGTTTTATTATGCGAGTGGGATCACTTTTATAGTCTCTATGAATGTCTATCTTCTTTTCATCAAGACGGGCGCATCTCAAAGCAAGATGCAATCGCCCATAAAAATTGCCCCATTTTTATGTCTACAGGTGATGGAAATGCAGATCAAACGTACGATAGAGAAAATCCCAGGCGGTATGATGCTGGTGCCGCTTTTCCTGGGCGCGTTGTGTCACACCTTTTCCCCCGGCGCCGGGAAATATTTCGGCTCCTTTACCAACGGTATGATCACCGGTACGGTACCTATCCTGGCAGTCTGGTTCTTTTGCATGGGGGCGTCGATCAAGCTAAGCGCCACCGGCACCGTGCTGCGTAAATCAGGTACGTTAGTCATAACCAAGATTCTGGTGGCGTGGGTGGTTGCAGCGATTGCTTCACGCATTCTGCCGGAACATGGTGTAGAGGTCGGATTCTTCGCTGGGTTGTCTACGCTGGCGCTGGTGGCCGCGATGGATATGACCAACGGCGGGCTGTATGCCTCGATTATGCAGCAGTACGGCACCAAAGAAGAGGCCGGGGCGTTTGTCCTGATGTCGCTGGAGTCTGGCCCGCTGATGACCATGGTGATTCTGGGAACCGCCGGGATCGCGTCGTTTGAACCGCACGTATTTGTTGGTGCAGTATTGCCGTTCCTGATTGGCTTTGCGCTGGGGAATCTGGACCCTGAACTGCGGGAGTTCTTCAGCAAAGCGGTGCAGACGCTGATCCCGTTCTTTGCCTTCGCATTAGGTAACACCATTGATTTGAGCGTGATTGCGCAGACCGGCGTGCTGGGTATTCTGCTGGGCGTGGCGGTGATTATCATCACTGGTATTCCATTGATTATCGCCGATAAACTGATTGGTGGTGGCGATGGTACGGCGGGGATTGCCGCTTCCAGTTCCGCGGGGGCGGCGGTTGCTACGCCTGTGCTGATTGCTGAAATGGTTCCGGCATTTAAACCGATGGCACCGGCAGCAACTTCCCTGGTCGCCACGTCGGTGATTGTGACCTCCATTCTGGTGCCGATTATCACGTCTATCTGGTCGAAAAAGGTCAAAGCAAGGGCGGCAGAAATTGATATTCGTGGTACCGTGAAGTAAGTCTCTTAAGCCGGATGGTCTGCTCCATCCGGCTTAATTATTTACCCTTTGACGACAAACACCTCATCGATTGTTCGGCACTCACTCTCGTTCAACTCTCCACCGGCATTACGTGACACGCCGGTACAATAGCCAAATTTACGCGATACCACGGTTTTGATGGTGGTGACAAAATCTTCGCCGATGGCATAGATGGACATGTAGGTGCCAATCTGGTCCTGAATATCGCGAAGCGCTGCCAGGTCGCCCTGTTTAAACGCTTCCCGCGCGCTGACAAACAGTTCCGGCATGACGTTGTTCAACCCTGAAATAATCCCCGCGCCACCTGCCAACAGGTTGGGAATGTAGTATTCGTCATAGCCGGACAGCACGGCAAAATCCTCCCGCACGGCGCGGGTGGTCTGAATCATACTGCGGGTATGGGACTGGCAGTCGACGGTGTCTTTAATGCCAGCGAAATTCGGGAACTCGGCGGCGAGGGTGGCTACCAGTTCGGGGGTTAAATCGCAGCCGGTGCGTGCCGGGAAGTTATAAGCAAACCATTTGCCGCTGAGTTTCTGCCCCAACTGACGGAAGTAGCTCAGCAGCTGTTTCGCTGTTTGTCCGTAGTAGTAGGGTGGCAGGATCATCACGGCATCGTAACCTGAGCGATACGCTTCCTGCGCCATCAATAAAACATCATTCTGGCAGGTGGATGAGACGTTGGCGACCATCTTTAGCGAGCTCATGGCACGGGCTTCGCGGATCAGCAACAGCCTTTCTTCGAGCGTAAAGGAGGCAAATTCCCCGATGCTGCCCATCAGCAAAATCACGTCGATTTTGGCCTCGGTAAGGCGTTTGAGATGTTGGCTTAGACCGTTGAGATCGATCTTGCCATCATTGTCCATTGGCGTAATGGAAGGACACCAGACGCCAGCAAATTGCGATTGACCAGTCACGTTGTCGACTCCTTATTTGAAATGATGTTTCAAAACCAGATTACATTGATAGCATGTGTCCCTAAGTTTCATGTGAACCGTGCTCTCATTTTGAGCGACTGGGGTAAAATAAATGTGGTGTAATGGGGGAAATTTATCGGGAGAGGGAACAGATGCGATATCCGGTCGATGTTTTTACGGGCAAAGTTCGGGACTACACGGGAAGCCGTCCCAGCGCGATTGCTAAAGTCCAGATTGACGGTGAGTTGATGCTGACCGAACTGGGGCTGACGGGGGATGAACAAGCGGAAACGAAAATTCATGGCGGGCCGGATCGCGCGCTGTGTCACTATCCGCGTGAACACTATCAGCACTGGAGACAAGCGTTTCCGGAGCAGGCGGAGCTATTTGTCGCCCCCGCGTTTGGTGAGAACCTCTCTACTGAGGGGCTGACTGAAGAGAATGTGTATATTGGCGACATTTTCCAGTGGGGAGAGGCGCTGATTCAGGTCACGCAGCCGCGCTCGCCGTGCTTTAAGCTGAATTTCCATTTTGGCATCAGCGATATGGCCAGCCAGATGCAGGATGTGGGTAAGACAGGCTGGCTGTGCAGCGTCATCGCGCCTGGTCAGGTGTCAGCAGACGCGCCATTGATCCTGGCGTCACGCGTGAGCGACGTCAGCGTACAGGAGGCAATTGCTATCGCCTGGCATATGCCGTTTGATGATTCGCAATATCACCGTTTACTGTCGGCTGCCGGGTTATCAAAAAGCTGGACCAGAACGATGCAAAAGCGCCGTCTAAGCGGCAAGATCGAAGACAATTCCCGCCGTTTGTGGGGAAAATAAACCTACCTTCATCTGGCAATTAAATCAGGTGGCGACACCTGATTTACCTCTCCCCCGTGGTTCATCTCCTGCGTACCAAACCGGGCAAAAACCTGACGGTCACGGTTTGCTTCAAAGCCATTCTTGATACCTGGTCCACAAAAAGAAACTCTGCGTTGAAAAAAAACTTGAGTATTTCCTGCACTCAAATATCTTAGCTTCAAATTGGTTTAAACCAGATGAGCGAAATGAAAAAGAAAAACAATGTTGATGTGCTCAGAGAGCGCTTTGAAAGCTGGTTAAACGAGAATAATTTACCAGCGGGCTCCAAATTGCCCTCGGAGAGAGAGTTATGTGAGCTGCTGGATGCAAAGCGTATGACCTTACGTCAGGTTCTGATTGAGCTTGAGATCGATGCGCGTATTTTCCGCAAGAACCGCAGTGGTTGGTTTATTTCATCGAAGCGATTTATTTATAACCCTAAATCACTTTCCAGCTTCAATGCTGAAGCTTGTGCTCAGGGACGTAAGCCTTTTTGGGATTATTTAACCAAAGAAACCATTGATACAGTTCCGCATCATGTTGATGATGTTTTTCTCTCCTCCGGCGATCGCTATTTAGTTACCGGCTGGTGCGGCCTTGATTCACATAAAGTGTTTTACCATGAATCCTATATTGATGCCGATGTTGCGCCAGGATTCATTAATAAATTGGGCAATCAGTCTTTTGCCAGCGTCTGGGAAGATGCGTTTGGCCATGTTTTAAATATCAAAGAAATGATTTTTAAACCGGTCAATATGCCAGAAGTGGCCTGCAAAGAGCTGGGTGTTGCGCCTAATACGTATGGAATTTTAGTAGAAAAACATCGGGCTACCCGAGATAAAAAAGTGGTTCAGGTTGATTTCGAATACTGGCGACTTGAATCAGTGGAACTTGTTATTCGCGATGAATGAGAAAAATAATGGGAAAATGTAACCAAGAACTTCTTGCGGAACGCGCGAGAAATATACCGCTGTACCTACATGCTTATGCTTTTCATCTGAATATGCGCTACGAGAGAGTCCTGCCGGGGGATCTTCTGGATATTGCGCATCAGCAAAAATTGAAGGGTGTAAAAATACATGTTGAGGATGGTGAGTCCCAATCACTGCAGAAACTGAACGATCAGCAGCTACACGATTTTAAAGAAAAGGCTAAAAAATATAATCTGGATGTGCATATCGAAACGAGCGCATCGGATAAGGCAACATTGACGGATGCAATCCGTATTGCTGTTGCTACTGGTGCAACTTCAGTGCGTTTCTACCCGCGTTATGAAGGGTATCTGAACGATGTTATGGCGAAGATTGCCAATGATATTGCGTGGCTGTCTCAGTATGACGATTGCGGACTAAGCTTTACTATCGAACAGCATGAAGATCTGCAAGGCCATGAGCTGGTGACGCTGGTTAATAATAGCGGGATGAAAAATCTCTCTATTCTGTTTGATTTTGGCAACATGATTAATGCCAATGAGCAGCCGCTTTCTGCGTTAGAGGTTATGTCTCCTCTGATCACTCAGGTGCATATCAAAGACGCAAAAATTATTAAAGAAGGTAAAGGCTGGGGGCATGAGGCTTGTCGTTCAGGACACGGCGATTTACCCATGGAAGAGATGCTTAAGGCATTATTACTTTTAGGTGAAGATAAACCGCAAGTACATGCTTTTGGCCTGGAAGAAGAAGTTGAATATTATGCCCCTGCATTTCGCTTCGACGATGAGGGTGATAATCCATGGATCCCATGGCGCGATGCAAGTTATACGCCGCTGCCTGACTGCAACATGATTGATGCGCGACTGGCGCAGGAAAAAGAACATGCTCTTGCCCAAATAAAATATATCCGTGATATATGTGACAAGTTTATAGGCAATTAATTAGTTTTCTTAAAATATTATTAAATGCGGAAAGGATTATGAAAATAATCCCCTGGCGTTATTAATTATACAATTTAATTTAGATATTTCTCTCAACAAGCAATGAGGGTTTAATCATGTTCATGAATAAATGGGCAAGGCTCTGTTTTTTGATTTTAGGCGGCGGCACGATATTCAAGCTTTCGAGTATGAAAGATGTTTTCTATGTGCCAATGCAGAATGACTGGGGTTTAACTAATACGCAAATTGGGTTGAGCTTTACGGTTTATACGATTGTTCAGACAACCGGACTTTTTCTTTCTCTCTATATCGCAGACCGTTACTCCAAGAAAATATTATTACCGTTCGGTCTGATTGGCGTTGGGTTATGTGGCTTATACCTGGCAACGCTACCGTCATTTACCGGTTATCTCATTTGCTTTGCCGCGATGGCTTTCTTTGCCGATGTGGTTTATTGGCCGGTATTGCTGAAAGCCGTTCGTTTGCTGGGAACGAAAGAAGAACAAGGACGCATGTTCGGCTTTTTAGAAGCCGGACGTGGCGTGGTGGATGTTATCGTTGCATCTGGCGCTCTGTTTGTCTTCGTCCAGTTTGGTGAAGGTAAAGCGGGGATGCAGGCGGGCCTGTTGTTCTATACGGTAATTACGCTTGTGGCAGGTATTGTGACGTACTTTATTGTCGATGATGACAAAGTGAAAGGCGGCGAGAAAACCAGTGCCAACATGGAAGTGTTAAAGGGTATCAAACATGTTTTGTCCTGCCCTAATGTTTGGCTGGCTTCTTTAGGTATTTTCTTCGTTTATGCCGCGTACTGTGGACTGACTTACTTTATTCCATTCTTAAAAGATATCTATATGCTGCCGGTAGCGCTCGTCGGTGCGTACGGCATCATCAACCAGTATGCGTTAAAAATGGTAGGTGGGCCGATTGGTGGAATGTTGGCAGATAAAGTTGCTAAATCACCGACAGTGTATCTGAAGTGGACGTTCCTGATCTCTGCTGTAGCGATGCTTGTGTTCATGCAGTTACCGCATCAAACAATGAACGTGTATATCGGTATGGCGGCGACATTAGGGTTCGGAGCGATTATCTTCTCACAGCGCGCCATTTTCTTCGCGCCAATGGATGAGATCGGTACCCCACGTGAGTATGCGGGCTCGGCAATGGCATTTGGTTGCATCATCGGTTATATGCCAGCGATGTTTGCGTACACGTTGTACGGCTATTTGCTGGATACCAATAGCGGCATCACTGGCTACAACTATGTCTTTAGCGTGATGATTGCGTTCAGCTTAATGGGCTTTATCTGTTCGACCATTCTGGTGAAGCGGATTAAAAAGCAAAAGCTAGCGGCGGCAGAAGTGACAGCATAAAGTGAGGGCTTCCCCGGCACGAGGCTACCGGGGAAGCCTGTTAAGCGCGTTTATACAGCGGTAACCAAATCACCAGCCGTAAACCACCCAGCGGGCTGTCTTCGGCCTTCACCCAGCCACGATGCTGCTGAATTGCGGTTTCAACAATCGCCAGACCCAGACCTGTTCCGCCAGACTCGCGATCGCGCGCCTCATCGGTACGATAGAACGGACGGAAAATCTGTTCTCTGTCTTCAGGGCTAACGCCTGGGCCATCATCGTCCACGGTGATGGTAATCCCGTCGATATCCACCGCGAAGCCAACTTCAATCTTCGTATGTGAATAGCGCAGGGCATTGCGCACAATGTTTTCCAGCGCACTTTCCAACGCATTTGGGTTACCGTACAGCGGCCACGGACCCGGCGGGAAATTCACCGTGAGTGATTTACCCATCTGCTCAGCTTCAAAGGCGGCGTTATCCAGCACTTCGCCCCACAGCTGATTAGCTTTCACTGTTTCACTGACCAGCGCGTTTTTCTGCTGATTACGTGACATCACCAGCAGGTCGTTGATCATGCTGTCCAGTCGGTGTGCTTCTGTTTCAATGCGCTCCAGCTCTTTGCTCTCACCGCTACGACGGCGCAGCAGAGCGGTGCCCAGTTGCAGACGCGTTAGCGGTGTTCTCAGCTCGTGAGAGATGTCCGACAGCAGGCGTTGCTGTGTGGTCATCATCCGTTCCAGCGCTGTCACCATCTGGTTAAAGCTGGCGCCTGCCGCCAGAAACTCCTGCGGACCGGCTTCCAGTTCCGGATGCTGACGCAGGTTGCCCTGGGCCACTTCATCCGCCGCGTTTTTCAACTTACGCGCAGGTTTCGCCAGACTCCAGGCAAGCCAAAGCAATAGCGGTGAGCTGACTAACATGGTGACGATCAGCAACAGCAGCGGTCGGTCGAACAGCAGGTTGATAAAGTCAGATTGTGAGCTGCTGGCAGGTCGTATGAGATACAGCTGGTAGTTATCTTCACCGTCTCTGACGGAGAAAGGCCCGACCATCTCAACGCGACCGTATTTTTTCTTTTGCGGATGGTCGGCGTTATCGGCCTGACCAATAAAGTTACGAATGATCTGCATTTCGTTGCGTTCTGCGCCGATCACGCGTCCTTCCGTCGTAACAAGTAATAACCGCTGTCCTGGCGGCGCCCACTTGTCTATCGCCCGAAACAAGCGACGCCACCACATCAAATCGTTGGGTGGATCGTTCGCCAGTTCAGCTTCAACGTGTTGCTCAATCATTAACCCCTGGCGCTGCTCGCTATCCAGTAGCTCGGTCATCTGGCGTGAATCGAGCTTGGGTAACATCAGTACCAACATTAACACCAGTGCCAGCGTCAACCAGAAGATGGCAAAGATGCGTGCGGTTAAGCTCCCTATCATGAAGCGGAGACCATCAGGTAGCCGCGACCACGCAGGGTTTTAAACCACGGGTGTCCGTCTTTACGCTCTGGCAGCTTACGACGCAGGTTCGAGATATGCATGTCGATCGCGCGATCGAAAGGCGTCAGGCGTTTGCCCAGCACTTCCTGGCTCAGGTGCTCACGCGAAACCACCTGACCGAGATGCTGAGCCAGCAAATAGAGCAGGGTGAATTCGGTGCCGGTTAACTCCAGAATTTGCCCGTCAAAGCTGGCTTCCTGGCGACCCGGATTAAGGCTTAACGCATCTACTTCCAGCGTCGGCGAGCCGTTATCGCTGTTCTGCTGCTGTTCGCTCCAGTGTGAGCGACGTAGAATAGCGCGGATGCGCGCGACCAGTTCACGGTCGTTAAACGGTTTAGGTAAATAGTCGTCCGCGCCCAGCTCAAGGCCAAGTACGCGATCCAATTCGCTGCCGCGAGCGGTCAGCATGATTACAGGTGTCTGGTGTGTCTGACGAAGTGCTTTCAGCGTATCAATGCCGTTTTTCTTCGGCATCATGACGTCGAGCAAAAGTAAATCGATGCTGTCATCCAGAAGCTCAAGCGCCTGTTCCCCATCATAGGCAACCAGCACATCGAAACCTTCCATTTCGAGCAACTCCTTTAACAGGGAAGTCAGCTCTCGGTCATCATCAACTAACAGGATTTTATTCATTGTTTACGTACCTCCGAGGCAGAAATTACGTCATCAGGCGTCGCTAATCTATGACTTTACGTTGTTTTACACCCCCTGACGCATGTTTGCAGCCCGAATCGTAAACTGTCTCTCGTTGAATCGCGACAGAAAAGATTTTGGGAGCAAGTGATGGGCAAAGTTACCGCTGCCGTCATGGCCTCAACGCTGGCACTCAGTACATTTAGCCATGCAGCTGAAGTCGTCACAGGCGATCACTGGCACCTGGGTGAAGGCTCATCGCAACGCAGCGTTCAGAGCCACATGTTTGACGGTATCAGTTTAACCGAACATCAACGTCAACAGATGCGAGATTTAATGCAGCAGGCAAGACACGAACAGCCTCCTGTTAATGTTAGCGAAATGGAGACAATGCATCGCCTTGTCACCGCAGAGAAATTTGATGAAAGCGCAGTGCGCGCTCAGGCAGAAAGAATGGCGCAAGAACAGGTTGCCCGCCAGGTTGAAATAGCCAGGATCCGCAACCAGATGTATCGCCTGTTAACGCCCGAGCAGCAAGCGGTTTTAAATGAGAAACATGAACAACGAATGGAGCAACTGCGCGACGTAGCGCACTGGAAAAAAAGCTCATCGTTGAATTTATTGAGTAGTAGCAACTCACGTTCCCAGTAGTAACCCTGTTTTCCTTGCCATAGACACCATCCCTGTCTTCCCCCACATGATGTGGGGGTTTTTTTTGCCCAAAATTTGTCCCTCGGTTATTGCCTGACTGTTTTACTTCATCCGTTATACTAGCGGCATATCCTGGCAGGAGTGTTTATGAATCAAACCTATGGGCGGCTGGTGAGCCGGGCGGCAATCGCGGCGACCGTGATGGCATCGCTGTTACTTTTGATCAAAATTTTCGCGTGGTGGTACACCGGATCGGTCAGTATTCTGGCAGCACTGGTGGATTCGCTGGTGGACATCGCGGCGTCATTAACCAACCTGTTGGTGGTGCGCTATTCGCTGCAGCCCGCCGATGATGAACATACGTTCGGCCACGGAAAAGCGGAATCGCTGGCGGCGCTGGCGCAAAGCATGTTTATTTCCGGTTCGGCGCTGTTTTTATTCCTGACCGGGATTCAGCATCTCATTCAACCCACGCCGATGAAAGATCCCGGCGTTGGGGTGGTTGTCACCATTATTGCGTTAGTGTGTACAATCATTCTGGTCTCGTTTCAGCGCTGGGTAGTGAAGCGTACGCAAAGTCAGGCCGTTCGGGCAGATATGCTTCATTATCAGTCTGATGTTATGATGAACGGTGCGATTCTCATTGCGCTCGGGCTGGCATGGTACGGCTGGCATCGTGCGGATGCCTTGTTTGCGCTCGGGATTGGCATCTATATTTTATATAGCGCATTACGCATGGGGTATGAGGCAGTGCAATCTTTGCTGGATCGCGCTTTACCCGATGAGGAACGTCAGGAAATTATTGATATCGTGACGTCATGGCCTGGAGTCAGCGGCGCTCACGATCTTCGCACGCGGCAGTCAGGGCCGACCCGCTTTATTCAGATTCATTTGGAAATGGAAGATAATCTGCCGCTCGTTCAGGCGCATTTAGTGGCTGAACAGGTTGAGCAGGCAATTTTACGGCGTTTCCCGGGATCGGATGTCATCATTCATCAGGATCCCTGTTCAGTCGTACCCAAGGAAGGCAAGATGTTTGAGCTTTCATAATTCGTTGTAAAAAAAGTGAACCGGGCCAGCATTTTGTGTATAAATTACCACCATTTGGCCTGACCTGAATCAATTCAGCAGGAAGTGATTGTTATACTATCTGCATATTCGTTGGATCGTTTCGATATGCGGAATCGACTTCCGGCAGCAGATTTCATTTTGCATTCCAAAGTTCAGAGGTAGTCATGATTAAGAAAATCGGTGTGTTGACAAGCGGCGGTGATGCGCCGGGCATGAACGCAGCAATCCGTGGTGTTGTACGTGCAGCGTTGACGGAAGGGCTGGAAGTCATGGGGATCCATGATGGCTACCTGGGTTTGTATGAAGACCGTATGGTCCAGCTTGACCGCTACAGCGTGTCCGACATGATCAACCGTGGCGGTACTTTCCTCGGTTCTGCTCGCTTCCCGGAATTCCGTGATGAAAACGTACGTGCGGTGGCGATCGAAAACCTGAAGAAGCGTGGCATCGACGCCCTGGTTGTTATCGGGGGTGACGGTTCTTACATGGGTGCAAAACGCCTGACTGAAATGGGCTTCCCGTGCATCGGTCTGCCGGGCACTATCGACAACGATATCAAGGGCACTGACTACACCATCGGCTACTTCACCGCGCTGGGTACTGTCGTTGAAGCGATTGACCGCCTGCGTGATACCTCTTCTTCTCACCAGCGTATTTCTATCGTTGAAGTGATGGGCCGCTACTGTGGTGACCTGACCCTGGCAGCAGCGATTGCCGGTGGCTGTGAGTTCGTGGTGGTTCCGGAAGTGGAATTCAGCCGTGACGATTTGGTTACTGAAATCAAAGCAGGTATCGCGAAAGGTAAAAAACACGCAATCGTAGCGATCACTGAACACATGTGTGACGTTGACGAATTGGCGCATTACATTGAGAAAGAAACGGGTCGTGAAACGCGTGCAACCGTACTGGGTCACATCCAGCGTGGTGGTTCCCCGGTTCCTTACGACCGTATTCTGGCATCCCGTATGGGCGCCTATGCCATTGAACTTCTGCTGGAAGGTCACGGCGGTCGCTGCGTAGGTATTCAGAACGAGCAGCTGGTTCACCATGACATCATCGACGCTATCGAAAACATGAAGCGTCCGTTCAAAGGTGACTGGCTGGACTGCGCGAAGAAACTGTATTAATTGCAATTGCCGGATGGCGGCTTGCGCCTTATCCGGCCTACATGATGCAAATCGTAGGCCTGATAAGCGTAGCGCCATCAGGCAAAAACTCGACTCCATATATTCCCCCAAGTTATAGCAAATCTTTTTTTATTCTTTAATGTTTGGATGCCTTTCTGGCACGCTTTGCTCATCACAACACTACCTAAGAGAGCTGGGCGATGAACAAATGGGGCGTAGGGTTAACATTATTGCTGGCATCGACCAGCGTTCTGGCAAAGGATATTCAGTTACTTAACGTATCGTACGATCCAACGCGTGAACTGTACGAGCAGTACAATAAGGCCTTCAGCGCGCACTGGAAGCAGGAAACGGGCGACAACGTCGTGATTCGCCAGTCGCATGGTGGTTCGGGTAAACAGGCGACCTCCGTCATCAACGGCATTGAAGCCGATGTCGTGACGCTGGCACTGGCTTACGACGTGGATGCCATTGCTGAACGTGGCCGTATCGATAAAAACTGGATTAAACGCCTGCCGGATAACTCTGCGCCTTACACCTCCACCATCGTATTCCTGGTCCGCAAAGGCAATCCCAAACAAATTCATGACTGGAACGATTTAATCAAACCGGGCGTGTCGGTCATTACGCCAAACCCGAAAAGCTCCGGCGGAGCTCGCTGGAACTATCTGGCGGCATGGGGCTATGCCCTGCACCACAACAACAACGATCAGGCCAAGGCACAAGACTTTGTGAAGGCCCTGTATAAAAACGTTGAGGTACTCGATTCTGGTGCACGTGGTTCAACCAATACCTTCGTTGAACGTGGTATCGGTGATGTGCTGATTGCCTGGGAAAACGAAGCGCTGTTGGCAACGAACGAGCTGGGCAAAGATAAATTCGAGATAGTGACCCCGAGTGAATCTATCCTCGCGGAGCCGACCGTGTCCGTGGTTGATAAAGTGGTGGAAAAGAAAGACACCAAAGCGGTGGCGGAAGCTTACCTGAAGTATCTCTACTCTCCGGAAGGTCAGGAAATTGCGGCGAAAAACTACTATCGTCCACGTGATGCAGACGTTGCGAAGAAATACGAAAACGCATTTCCGAAGCTGAAGCTGTTCACTATCGACGAAGAGTTTGGCGGCTGGACGAAAGCGCAGAAAGAGCACTTCTCTAACGGCGGTACGTTCGACCAAATCAGTAAACGATAAATAAGTCTCTGATTTACCGACCCGGTGGCCTAACGCGACCGGGTTTTTTATTTGTCATGGTTTTGCGTTACTCTTGCCCTTCAATGGGATACAGGAAACGCGTAATGAAAAAAGCAGGCTATCTTTTACTGGCGGTGATTGTGGTCGCCGCCGCTGCAGGTATCGGGTACTGGAAATTCACCGGCAACCCGGACGCATTACGCCAGATCGTTCTTCAGCAATGCCTGCCGCACCAGTTGCAGCAGCAGGACCCCGCACCATGCGCTGAAGTAAAGCCGGATGCTGGATATGTGGTGTTCAAAGACCGTAACGGCCCACTGCAATATCTGTTGATGCCTACCTGGCGGATCAACGGTACGGAAAGTCCGCTGTTGTTGAAATCAGGCACACCGAACTTTTTCTGGCTGGCCTGGCAGGCGCGTAGCTTTATGAGCCAAAAATACGGCCAGGAAATCCCTGACAAAGCAGTCTCTCTGACCATTAACTCACGTAGCGGGCGTACGCAAAATCACCTGCATATTCATATCTCCTGCCTGCGAACCGATGTCAGAAAGCAGCTGGATGACAACCTGGCGAAAATCAGCACCCGCTGGCTACCATTACCGGGTGGGCTGCGCGGTCATGAATATCTGGCACGTCGCGTCACGGAAAATGAACTGGCACAACGCAGCCCGTTTATGATGCTGGCGGAAGAGGTGCCGGATGCGCGTGAGCATATGGGCAGCTATGCGTTGGCGATGGTGCGCCAGAGCGACGAATCCTTTGTCCTGCTGGCTACTCAGCGCAATCTGCTGGCACTGAATCTCGCCTCCGCTGAGGAAATTCAGGATCATCAATGTGATATTCTGCGTTAACCCCACCTAATCTGGCGTTTACTCCGCATGCCTGTCCCCGTATTCTTGTTGAAAAAAACAACAGGAGACAGGCATGTCGCTCTGGCTTACACACCCTCTGTTTATCCCCTCTCTGGTGGTTGGTATCACCATTCTGCTCTGGGCTACGTCGCTGCTGCCGGAGTTTATAACGGCGCTGCTGTTCTTTGCCGTGGCGATGGTCGCCAAAATCGCGCCACCGGATGTGATTTTTGGCGGCTTTGCGTCCTCCGCATTCTGGCTGGTGTTTAGCGGCTTTGTACTGGGTATTGCGATTCGTAAAACGGGGCTGGCGGACAGGGCGGCGAGGGCGCTGTCATCGAGGTTGACTGATTCCTGGCCGTTAATGGTGGCGAGCGTAGTGCTGCTGAGTTACGCGCTGGCATTTGTAATGCCATCCAACATGGGCCGCATTGCGCTGCTGATGCCGATTGTCGCGGCGATGGCGAAACGAGCCGGAATTAACGAAGGCACGCGCGCCTGGTATGGTCTGGCACTGGCCGTCGGGTTTGGGACGTTCCAGCTTTCTGCGACGATTTTACCCGCTAACGTACCGAATCTGGTGATGAGCGGCGCGGCGGAAGGCTCTTACGGCATCCACCTCAATTATCTTCCCTATTTGCTGCTGCATACGCCGGTTCTGGGTTGGCTTAAAGGCGCGGTGCTCATTGTGCTTATCTGCTGGTTGTTCCCTGGCAAGCCGCATGCGCCGCGCGATCTCACGCCGCCGGAGCCGATGAGCCGGGATGAAAAACGTCTGGCCTGGATGTTAGCGGTGGTGCTGTTCTTGTGGGTAAGCGAAAGCTGGCACGGTATTGGCCCCGCGTGGACCGGGCTGGCGGCGGCAGTTATCACATTGCTACCACGGGTTGGCTTTATCAATGGCGACGAGTTTTCCGCTGGGGTCAACATTCGTACCTGTATTTATGTGGCGGGTATTCTGGGGCTGGCGATCACCGTCACGCAGACCGGTATTGGTAGCGCCGTTGGCGAAGCGCTGTTACAGGTGATGCCGCTGGATGCGGAAAAGCCGTTTACCAGTTTCCTCGCGCTGACCGGTATTACCACTGCGCTTAATTTTATTATGACGGCGAACGGTGTTCCGGCGCTGTATACCACGTTGGCGCAAAGCTTTGCCGATGCGACGGGATTCCCACTGCTGTCGGTGATTATGATCCAGGTGCTGGGTTATTCCACACCACTGTTGCCGTATCAGGCTTCACCGATCGTGGTGGCGATGGCGCTCGGGAAAGTACCTGCAAGGGCGGGGATGCTGCTGTGTATCGCACTGGCGGCGGCAACATATCTGATTCTTCTGCCGCTGGATTACGCTTGGTTTACGGTGTTGGGAAAACTGTAGCTGTATCAAAATGTTAATTTTTTGTTTTGTGAGTGAGTGAATTGTATTATGCGCGGCAATATTGGTTAATGCCTGAGCGCAGATTTGCGCACTGGAAATTCAAGGATTGATTCATGGACAGTTTAACCCCCATCCGCTGTTGGCCTGCCATCATCTCGCTCGTGATTACGCTGACCATCTGGTTTGTTATCCCGTGTCCACCTGACGTAACCCCGCAAGCGTGGCACCTGCTGGCACTGTTTATTGGTACGATCGCTGCGATTATCGGTAAAGCCATGCCGATTGGCGCAATTGCGATTGTGGCGATTATGCTGGTGGCGATGACTGGCGTTACTAACCCCGGCAAACCCTCCGCGGCGTTGAACGATGCGTTGAGTGGTTTTTCTAACCAGCTAATCTGGCTGATCGGTTTATCCATTATGCTGTCGCAAAGTCTGTTAAAGACTGGCCTGGGAGCGCGTATTGGCTACGGGTTTATTGCGCTATTTGGTAAAAGAACGCTGGGCATTGCGTGGGCATTAACCCTTGCGGAAACGCTAATTGCACCCGTAACGCCAAGCAATACCGCGCGTGGCGGCGGCATTATCCACCCGGTAATGCGGGCGATTGCGGAGAGCCTCGGCTCGCAGCCAGGCCATGCCGAGAATGGCTCAACGGGCCGTTATCTCGCGCTGGTGAACTACAACATTAACCCGATCAGCTCGGCAATGTTCATCACTGCGACCGCACCTAACCCGTTAATCGTCAGCTTTTTGACGAAGGGGACGGATGGCGTGCTGAACATGACCTGGGGAATGTGGGCTATTGCGGCGCTTCTTCCTGCTCTGGTATCACTGGTTGTCATGCCGATTGTAATCTGGTGGCTCTATCCGCCAGCTATCACGCGCACGCCAAATGCGCCGCAGTTCGCGCAGCAAAAACTGGATGCGCTGGGTCCACTATCACTGGCAGAAAAAATCACCCTGGCAGTGTTCATTTTGCTGCTCTGCCTGTGGGCGGGTGTTCCAGCGATGCTGATGGGCAGTGCCTGGAGCGTAAACCCTACCAGCGCCGCGTTAATTGGATTGTCGATTCTATTGATGGCGGGCGTATTGAGCTGGGATGACATTCTTAAATGCCGCGGGGCATGGGATACGATAGTCTGGTTTGCCGCGCTGGTGATGATGGCAGATTTTCTCAGCAAACTGGGGTTGGTGGGATGGCTGGCAACCAGTGTTGGTAGTGCAATCGACCATCTTGGCGTGCACTGGAGTGTTGCAACGCTGCTGTTGATTCTGCTTTACGTCTACTCGCACTACTTTTTCGCCAGCACAACTGCGCATATTACGGCTATGTTCGCTGCGTTCTTCGCCGCAGGATTAGGCCTCGGCGCGCCACCAGCATTGCTTGGTTTAATGCTCGGTTTCTCCTCCTCTTTGATGATGTCGCTCACGCACTATGGCACGGGTACTGCGCCGATCATCTTTGGTTCGGGCTATGTCACGCTGGCGGAGTGGTGGAAAACGGGCCTGGTGATGAGTGTGGTCAACCTGACCATTTGGGGGGTGACCGGCGCCTTCTGGTGGCACTGGTTGGGATACTGGTAGTTAATACAGCGGGAGGAGTGTTCCTCCCGCCTTAACAACTTAAGCCTGTTTAGCGGCTTCTGCTGCTTTAACGATGACTGCGAAGGCGTCTGCTTTCAGAGAAGCACCACCAACCAGCGCACCGTCGATGTCCGGCTGAGCAAACAGTTCTGCCGCGTTAGCTGCGTTTACAGAACCGCCGTACTGGATGATAACTTGTTCAGCGATTTTCGCGTCCGCTTTAGCAATGTGGTCACGAATAAATTTGTGAACAGCCTGAGCCTGAGCAGGAGTTGCAGACTTACCGGTACCGATAGCCCATACTGGTTCGTAAGCGATAACGACGCCTTCGAATGCTGCTGCGCCCTGAGTTTTCAGAACCGCGTCGATCTGACGTGCGCAAACTTCTTCAGTTTTGCCTGCTTCGTTTTCTGCTTCGGTTTCACCGATGCACAGAACCGGAGTCAGACCTTGCTCTTTCAGCACAGCGAATTTTTTAGCGATCAGCTCGTCAGATTCTTTGTGGTAAGTACGACGCTCAGAGTGACCGATAATGATGTACTGCGCGCCGATATCTTTCAGCATTTCAGCACTTGTTTCACCGGTGAATGCGCCAGACAGGTTCAGATCAACGTTCTGCGCGCCCAGAATGATGTGGCTACCGGCAGCGGCGTGTTTCGCCAGGTCGATATACATTTCCGGCGGAGCAATTGCTACTGCACAGCCAGCAACGCCAGCCAGTTCTTTACGCAGATTAGCAACCAGTTCGTTTACCATGTGGCGGCTGCCGTTCAGTTTCCAGTTACCCATCACTAAAGGATGTCGCATTTCATTTCTCCACGCTTGTCAGCGAATTAAGGAATATGGCCGCCCCTCAGGGCAGCATGGTCTGTGAAACAGTATAGAGATTCATCCCCCGAAAGGCTTTGCTTTTTGTCATTTCCCCGTCATTCTCCACGTTGCAGGTGCGTTGGCTGTACTCTCTCACCCCAGTCACTTACTGATGTAAGCTCCTGGGGATTCGTTGCGTCGCCGCCTTCCTGAAACGTGAATAATTTAGGGGGAATTCGACCCTTCGAGGTTTTCAGATAGAGCCAGCTTAATCGGTTCAACAGCGAAGGTCAGCCCCTTTTCACCGTTATCTGCCACGACATAGCGAATTGCGCCTTCTGTTTCGGCGTAATAGTGCTTACCTTTGCCTGCAGCGAGCAGTTTTTGCAGCTTTTTCTGGCTCTGTTCCTTCGTCAGTAGTGGTGCGACAGTGCGGATGACGGCGGTCATGTATTCCAGCGCTTTCGCTTTAGCTGCCTTTTGCTCTGGTCCTTGAATTGGTAACCAGGTTATCTGCATGCTTTTGATTTTCAGGGTGCCGCGCTCAAGGGCGGAAGACGCATACAGGTTTTCATTGATTTTACTGGCCGCGCGGGTGAGATTTGCCCGATCGCGACTGCTGTCGATAGCGCGGAACTCATTCAGGATCAGCTTCGGATTCTGTGTATTAAAGTTTTCGCGAAACTGGCTAATCGACAGGTCAAAGGTCGGCGCGCCCGCCAGTAAATAGGGGGCTGTGGTTGCCGTCGATGGCTCTTTCGCCAGTGCCGCAGTGCTCGCGGCTAAGGCTGAAAACAATAATAAAAACAGTGTAAATCCGTGCTTCATCAATCGTACCTTTCATTCTCACTGCTCACGATTAAAACGGTAACCGTCGAGCTTGTCAAAAGGGTAAACTGTTCTGGAAGGTAATAATAAAGGAACTTACATGACCATACAGCAGTGGTTATTCTCATTTAAAGGGCGCATCGGGCGCCGTGATTTCTGGATTTGGATTGGCCTATGGATCGTCGGCATGCTGGTTCTGTTTTCGCTGGCGAGCAAACAATTACTCGATATTCAGACCGCGGCTTTTTGTCTGGTGTGTCTGCTATGGCCAACGGCGGCAGTGACGGTAAAACGTCTGCATGACCGGGGGCGTTCCGGAGCGTGGGCGCTGTTGATGATTCTGGCGTGGATGCTGCTGGCCGGAAATTGGGCGATGTTACCCGGCGTCTGGCAATGGGCGGTAGGCCGCTTTGTTCCAACGTTGATTCTGGTCGGTATGCTTATCGATCTGGGTGCGTTCATTGGCACCCAGGACGCAAATAAATATGGTAAGGATACGCAGGACGTAAAGTACAGAGCTGGCTCGTAGGCCGGATAAGCGCAAGCGCCATCCGGCAAAATGCCCGGGTGTTTACCGGGCAGTAAAACGTTCTTACCAGTAGTGCTCTGCAGTCATATGGCCCGGTCGGCGGCGCAGGTGTTTGGTCATCTGCCGGGTCTCTTTCAGCAACTGCTGCGTGTCGCGTACCATCTGCGGGTTCCCACACAGCATCACATGGCAGGTTTCTTTATCCAATGGCAGCCCGACTGCTTTTTCCAGCTCACCGCTTTCAATCAGCGCCGGTACACGCCCGGTCAGCGAATCTGCCACGGTTTCACGGCTGACAACCGTCTGGATACGTAATTTACCTTCGTAGCGCTTTTCCAGCGCCTGCATCAACGGTAGATAGCTCAAATCGGCGGCATAACGCGCGGCGTGGACCAGCACCAGGTTTTTGAAGCGATCCAGGTCCTTGCCTAACTGCAGAATCGACAAATATGGGCCGATAGCCGTGCCGGTTGCCAGCATCCACAGCGTGTCGCAATCGGGGACTTCATCCAGCACGAAGAAACCAGCCGCTTCACTCACCACCTGGACTTCATCGCCAGGCTTCAGTGCTGCCAGACGAGGGCTGAGTTTGCCGTCGGGAACCGTCACCAGATAAAACTCTAAATCGGAGTTATCAGGGGCATTGACGTAAGAATAGGCACGCTGGACGCGTTCGCCGTCGATCTCAAGGCCAAGCTTGGTGAATTGACCTGCAGTGAAAGGAAGAACCGGAGCTCGCACGGTCAAACTAAACAGGGCATCGGTCCAGTTCTGTACCTTCGTGACTTTGCCTGTTACCCAATCTGCCATGGTTTTCTCCTGTCTGCTTTGATTGCCTTATCTTCGTTCGTTGGACGAAAGATTTCCAGCCCATATGGGCTGGAAGGCTCTATTGATCAAATCAATTACAGGATGTGCGCCTGCACATCGGGATCTTTACGATCGAGGTAGTGAATCGACTGAATGCGGCGGATCGTACGTGATTTGCCGCGGATCAGCAGCGTTTCGGTGGTCGCGATATTACCTTTACGGCTAATCCCTTCCAGCAAATCGCCTTTGGTGATGCCGGTGGCGGAGAAAATGACGTTGTCGCTACGCGCCATTTCATCGAGGCGCAGCACTTTGCCCGCTTCAATGCCCATGGCGGCGCAACGAGCCAGTTCTTGTTCGCCAATGCGACGGTTCTCTTCGCTGTCGCCTTTGACGTCATGACGTGCCAGCAAACGGCCTTGCATGTCGCCGTCCAGCGCGCGGATGACGGCGGCAGAAACCACGCCTTCAGGTGCGCCGCCAATGCCGTACAGCACGTCAACTTCACTGTCTGGCATGCAGGTCAGAATGGAGGCTGCAACGTCACCGTCTGGAATAGCAAAGACGCGCACGCCCAGTTTTTGCATTTCGGCGATCGTTTCATTATGGCGTGGCTTGGCCAGAATGGTGACGGTCAGTTCACTCAGTGGCTTATTGAGTGCAGCGGCAACGTTATGCAGGTTGGCTTCCAGCGACAGGTTCAGGTCGATAGACCCTTTTGCGCCTGGGCCGACAATCAGCTTCTCCATGTACATGTCTGGTGCGTTCAGGAAGCAACCTTTATCGCCAACAGCCAGTACGGCCAGCGCGTTTGCCTGACCCATTGCCGTCATGCGTGTGCCTTCGATAGGATCGACGGCGATGTCGACCGCATCACCAAGACCGGTCCCGACTTTCTCACCGATAAACAGCATCGGCGCTTCATCGATCTCGCCCTCGCCAATCACGATGGTGCCGTCAATGTTGACCTGGTTGAGCATAATACGCATGGCGTTTACCGCCGCGCCGTCAGCGGTATTTTTGTCGCCGCGGCCCAGCCATTTATAGCCAGCCAGCGCGGCCGCTTCGGTCACGCGTGAAAATTCAATGGCAAGTTCTCGTCTCATTGCAAACTCGTAGCTAAAAGGAATGGCGCGAAGTGTAGCACAGGGGAGGGGGCGAGATTATTGATGTGTGTGCGGGGTTGCCCCCGCACGAAGATATTGCCGGATAAGGCACAGTTGCCATCCGGCTATGACGTATTACTCGTCGTGATCTTCCCACGCCATGGCGCGTTTGACCGCTTTTTTCCAGCCGCTGTAACGGAAGTTACGTTCGGTGGTTTCGATGCCTGGGCGGAATTCACGCTCGATGACTGCTTTTTCCTGCAGCTCATCCAGATTCTGCCAGAAGCCTACTGCCAGACCTGCCAGGTATGCCGCACCCAATGCGGTGACTTCGCGGACTTCCGGGCGCTCAACGCGCGTGCCGAGAATGTCGGACTGGAACTGCATCAGGAAGTTGTTGGCGACCGCACCGCCATCAACACGCAGGGCGTGCAGGCGAATACCGGAGTCAGCCTGCATCGCTTCCAGAACATCACGAGTCTGGTAAGCGATAGACTCAAGCGTGGCGCGGATGATGTGGTTGGAGTTTACCCCACGGGTCAGACCAAAGATGGCGCCGCGAGCATACGGGTCCCAGTACGGTGCGCCCAGGCCAGTAAATGCCGGAACGACGTACACACCGTTGGTATCTTTCACTTTGGTGGCGAAATATTCGGAGTCGAATGCATCGCTGATGAGTTTCATTTCATCACGCAGCCACTGGATGGAGGCGCCAGCCATAAATACCGCACCTTCCAGCGCGTAGTTCACTTCCCCGGTTGGTCCGCAGGCGATGGTGGTTAGCAGTCCGTTTTCGGACTTAACGGCTTTCTCGCCGGTGTTCATCAGCATGAAGCAGCCGGTACCGTAAGTATTTTTCGCCATCCCCTCCTTCACGCACAGCTGGCCAAACAGCGCCGCCTGCTGATCACCGGCGATACCGGAGATAGGAATACGAATACCGCCTTTACCACCGATGTTGGTCTGGCCGTACACTTCAGAAGAGCGACGCACTTCAGGCAGCATTGCACGCGGAATATCCAGCGCATCCAGCATCGTGTCATCCCAGTCCAGGGAGTGGATGTTGAACAGCATGGTACGCGAGGCGTTGGTGTAATCTGTGACGTGTACGCGCCCCTGCGTCATTTTCCAGATAAGCCAGGTGTCTACGGTACCAAACAGCAGTTCGCCGCGACGAGCGCGCTCACGCGAGCCTTCTACGTGGTCGAGGATCCACTTCACCTTGGTACCGGAGAAGTACGGGTCAATAACCAGACCGGTGTTGTTACGGATGTACTCTTCCATGCCGTCACGTTTGAGCTTTTCGCAGATATCCGCAGTACGACGGCACTGCCACACAATGGCGTTATAGATTGGTTTACCGGTTTCGCGTTCCCAGACGATGGTGGTTTCACGCTGGTTGGTAATACCGATCGCTGCAATTTCATCGGAACTGATATCGGCTTTCGCCAGAACTTCTACCAGCGTGGAGCTTTGGGTCGCCCAAATTTCCATTGGGTCATGTTCTACCCAACCGGCTTTCGGGTAGATTTGTTCGAATTCGCGCTGTGAAACGGCAACGATATTCGCATCGTGGTCCATTACGACCGCGCGGGAGCTGGTGGTGCCCTGGTCGAGCGCAACGATATATTTTTTTTCAGTCATAATTTTTTGTCCCGTAGTCACATTACTGCGAAGCTTTTTGTTGAGTGTTGGCCGCAACGTCTTTTTCTTCAATCGCGCAGACATCGCACGGTAAATGACGACCAATCAGTTTGCGATATGCCCATGCGCCCAAAATCGCGCCGGTAATCGGGCCAAACACCGGAACCAGGAAGTAAGGGATATCGCGACCACCCGTGAAGGCAATCTCACCCCATCCGGCCATCCAGGCGAAGAGTTTCGGTCCGAAGTCACGTGCCGGGTTCATCGCAAAACCTGTCAGCGGACCCATGGAAGCACCAATAACGGCAATCAACAAGCCGATCAGCAGTGGTGCCAGCGGACCACGAGGTACACCGTTACCATCGTCGGTCAGAGCCAGAATCAGCCCCATTAGAATAGCGGTAATGACCATTTCAACCGCGAAGGCCTGCACAAAATTGATATGCGGGTTCGGATAGGTGGAGAAAGTACCTGCCAGACCCAGGCTCTCGGTACTGCCGCGTACGATATGGTTAGTTTGTTCGAAATCGAGGAAAAGATTGTAATAAAGCCCGTAAACCAGTGCCGCTGCGCAAAAGGCGCCGGCAATTTGCGAAATAATAAAAGGAACAACTTTGCGTTTATCAAAACAGGCGAACAGCCAGAGTGCGATGGTTACCGCGGGATTCAGGTGTGCACCAGAAACGCCTGCGGTCAGATAGATAGCCATCGCTACCCCCAGACCCCAGATGATACTGATTTCCCACTGACCAAAAGTAGCCCCAGCCACTTTAAGTGCAGCGACACAGCCCACACCGAAGAAAATCAACAACCCGGTACCGAGGAATTCAGCAATGCACTGGCCTTTTAAGGTTGATGTTTGACTCATAATCGGATCCTGAAGAGAGTTTAATGTTTATTGTGTGCGAGAAGGTCACTGACATCCCCGGAGCCGGTAGGCACACTGTTAATTTATCGTTAACGCTCAAAAACGAGAAATATCGAAATTAAAATGTGTGTACTGCATCAACAAAATGAGCGTTTTCGCGCCATTGTGAGGTATTTGTTATACAAAAATAGTGTGAGCTGAATCATTTCACTGATCAATCTGTTAACACTTAAGAGTTATGACAGTAATGTCACCAGGAGAAAGACTAAAAGTGTTGCAAACCGCAATCTGCGCGGGATGCCGCTGGACAGGGATGACGCGGCTTCATACAATCGGTGTTAAGTAGAGTGCGCTCGTTTTTATTAAGGCGTCGCCGGTTATCGGGACGAGGATTTTTATCCATCAACGCCTTGCAATTCAGGAGAGGTATGACGATGTCATTAGAAGTGTTTGAGAAACTGGAAGCAAAAGTACAGCAGGCGATTGATACCATCACGCTGTTGCAGATGGAAATCGAAGAGCTGAAAGAAAAGAACAACTCACTGTCGCAGGAAGTTCAGACTGCACAGCAGCAGCGTGAAGAGCTGGAGCGTGAGAACAACAGCCTGAAAGAACAGCAGAGCGGCTGGCAGGATCGACTGCATGCCCTGCTGGGTCGTATGGAAGAAGTCTAATTCTGATTTCTTGAAAAAGGCATCCATAATGGATGCCTTTTTGCTATGTAGAGATTAGGATATCGTATTTTTTAAATATCAAAGAATACGATATGACAAAAAGAAACGATATTATTGATGATTCGGATCGACTTATCACCAGAGATATTAGATATGGTCTTATCTATACAGATAATTTAGGATGGATTGATTTAGGCCATGCTAATCCGGCAGGGGCTGAAAAATTATGGTTTGAAATGACAAGGCCTCGTGGTGGTGATAGTGAGTTTTATGAAGTGAATTATCATCAAAGTATGTCCAAAAACATTCATGGCATAAATATCAATACTGGTATATATCGTAGATTTATGGTGCGCCGAGGATTGCAGGAGCGAACCTTACAAGGTATTGCTTTATCAATATTCTTAGGTACGTCACATCGCTTTGAGTCCTTACAGGACTTTTGGCCTTATGTTTATTTAACGGATAGTGGTTATAGTGCTGAAGATTTGGTCTCAAATCTATTTGGTTTTTACCAAGCGGTAAATTATGCAGATTACACCTCTTACCTTCAGATATGCTCGAAAGAAAAGGCTTATCGAATCTGGGACTTCTATGGCCCAGTTGGTGAGTTTAAGAATAAAAGTGTTATTCCGTTACTGTTTCCTGACCCTATCAATAAAGATAAGAGACATGAACCCTATTCGGGTGAATTACCTTTATTTATGGATGTAATAAGACCTATTGCTAATCCTGATTATGTTCGGGAACTCCACATATGAAATCCAGGAGATCAGGTTTTATTATTGTGTTTATGCTTTTTATTGCGCTATTTTATTGTCATTTTATGGTGAGCATCTATACAGAAAAAATCTACACTCAGCAGAATTTATTATTTTATCATCTGCTAACACCGAAACCTCTTAAACAGGCTCCAAGGATATCTAACGACTGGTTTTTTGTAAGCTATGCAGATGATGGTAGTCATCTTCAACGCAGTGAGATAATTTTTACCGGGATACAAAAGAGTGGCATTCAGATAGCTGAGGATAAATTAAATGCTTATATCGAAACTTATCCTGTCAGTCGTGAGACGATGAGTATCGTTGTCGAAGAAAAATATAAAAAGTATGATATTAAAGTCATTCATTACGAATCAAATGAATGAAAAAAAGGCCATCAAAATTGCTGATGGCCTTTTTCGCTTACTCGATATCGAGTGGGTCTTCGGAGAGGATTATCCCGGTGTTGTCGGCGTACAGGTGGTCGCCGGAGAAGAACGTCACGCCGCCAAAGTTGACGCGCACATCGCTTTCCCCGATACCTTCTCCTGAAGCACCTACCGGAATAGCGGCAATCGCCTGAATGCCGATGTCCAGCTCTCCCAGATCGTCTACCTGGCGGACTGAGCCGTAGATGACCAGACCTTCCCATTCATTCTGTACGGCCAGCCGTGCCAGTTCGGCATCGACCAGCGCACGACGGACAGAACCGCCGCCATCGACCAGCAGAATGCGACCACGGCCGTTTTGTTCGAGCAGATCGTACAGCAACCCGTTGTCCTCGAAACATTTTACCGTGATGATTTGCCCGCCAAACGACGACCGTCCTCCAAAGTTAGAGAACAGCGGTTCCACGACGTTGACATCTTCCTGATAGATGTCACAAAGCTCGGATGTATCGTATTTCATAGGCTTAACGTTCAGTTGCTGCGAGAATTTTTAGTATATCGCGCTATGTGTACTGTTGGCAAAATCATCAATTGTTAATTGATATTTGTCAGTTAAAGAGACCACTGACTTAAGAAAATTCCAACGACAAACAGCAGGTTAGTTAACAATGCCGCTTTTACGGTGCGTTCCAGCATCGGACGCATTGCTGCTGGGTCCATCTCGCGCATAACATAGCGAGCCTGTTTGATCAGCAGCGGAGCGGCGAGGATAAACAGCCATCCCCACAGGCTTTGCAGTGAGAACAGGTTGAACAATGCCAGACAGACCAGCGTGCCCATCAGCAGACAGGCGTGGTAGCGGCGGGCATTGACAGCGCCTAAACGTACGACCAGCGTGTTCTTGCCATTCTCTCTGTCGCTGTTGATATCGCGCAGGTTGTTGACGTTGAGCACGGCGGTTGCCAGCAGGCCGCAGGCGGTAGCAGGCAGAATCAGCGCTGGAATCAGCGTATGCGCCTGCAGATACCAGCTTCCCATCACACTGAGCCAGCCGAAAAATACCAGCACAGAAATATCGCCCAGGCCGATATATCCGTAAGGGCGATTACCCACGGTGTAGGTGATCGCGGCGATAATCGACAGACCGCCGAGCACCAGGAAACCGACAAAATCCGCCAGCGTGTGACAGGCTACAGCTACCAAGGCCAGCCCGGACAGACAGATCAGCACCACGGTGACGATCAGCGCGCGCTTCATCTGCTGTTGGGTGATAACCCCTTTTTGCATACCGCGCAGCGGTCCAATGCGGTCGGGCTTGTCGCTGCCTTTGACGGCATCGCCATAGTCGTTAGCGAGATTGGACAGAATTTGCAGCAGTCCCGCCGTAATCAATGCCAGCAGAGCAACCAGCGGATCGAAGTATCCTTGCCACCATGCTAATGCCGTACCGACGATGATCGCCGCGAAGGCGAGCGGTAAGGTCTTAGGTCGTAAACTTTCCAGCCAGGCTTGTGAGCGGCTAATTTGTTGTTGTTCAGTCATATTTAGCGCCAATAAAAATGGGGCTTTATCAGCCCCATCAACAGTGATGAAAATGCATTGAACGCGATTATAGGATAAAACGGCTCAGATCTTCATCTGCGACCAGCGCATCCAGATGTTTGCTCACATATTCGGCATCAATTGTGATGCTTTGGCCGTTCAAATCGCTCGCATCATAGGAAATATCTTCCATCAGACGTTCCAGAACGGTATGCAGACGACGTGCACCGATGTTTTCGGTGGTTTCGTTAACCTGCCAGGCCGCTTCGGCAATGCGTTTAATACCGGATTCAGTGAAGTTGATGTCCACACCTTCAGTCGCCATCAGCGCTTTGTACTGGACGGTGATGGAGGCATTCGGTTCGGTAAGGATACGCTCAAAATCGCTGGTGGTCAGCGCCTGCAGCTCGACACGAATCGGCAGACGACCCTGCAGTTCTGGGATCAGGTCGGACGGTTTGGCTACCTGGAATGCACCAGAAGCGATAAACAGAATGTGATCTGTTTTCACCATGCCGTGCTTGGTGGAGACAGTGCAGCCTTCAACCAGCGGCAGCAGGTCGCGCTGTACGCCTTCACGGGACACGTCCGGGCCGGAAGATTCGCCGCGCTTACAGATCTTGTCGATTTCGTCGATAAACACGATCCCGTGCTGCTCAACGGCGTCGATAGCTTCTTGTTTCAGCTCTTCCGGGTTCACCAGTTTGGCCGCTTCTTCTTCAATCAGCAGCTTCATCGCGTCTTTGATTTTCAGCTTACGCGGTTTTTGTTTCTGACCGCCGAGGTTCTGGAACATGGACTGCAGCTGGCTGGTCATCTCTTCCATTCCCGGAGGCGCCATAATTTCAACGCCCATCGGTGCGGCCGCGAGATCGATTTCGATCTCTTTATCATCCAGCTGGCCTTCACGCAGTTTTTTACGGAATGCCTGACGTGCTGCAGAAGGTTCCTGCGGCTGCTCTGACTGTCCCCAGTTATTTTTAGCCGGTGGGATCAGCACGTCGAGAATGCGCTCTTCCGCCATCTCTTCGGCACGGAAGCGGTTTTTCTCGATTGCCTGCACGCGGACCATTTTAATGGCAGCATCGGTCAGATCGCGGATGATGGAATCAACTTCTTTACCAACATAGCCGACTTCGGTGAATTTTGTTGCTTCGACTTTGATGAACGGCGCGTTGGCCAGTTTTGCCAGACGACGGGCAATTTCGGTTTTACCGACGCCGGTCGGGCCAATCATCAGAATGTTTTTCGGCGTGACTTCATGGCGCAACTCTTCGTTGAGCTGCATACGACGCCAGCGGTTACGCAGGGCGATCGCCACGGAACGCTTCGCGTTATCCTGGCCGATGATGTGTTTGTTCAGTTCGCTGACAATTTCGCGTGGGGTCATTTCAGACATGGGGGATCCTTACGCTTTGGAGTTCAATTCTTCGATGGTATGGAAGTGGTTGGTATAAATGCAGATATCCCCTGCAATATCCAACGCTTTCTCAGCAATCTCGCGTGCGCCAAGCTCGGTGTTTTCAAGCAGAGCGCGTGCAGCAGCCTGGGCGTAGGGACCGCCGGAGCCGATAGCAATCAGATCGTTTTCTGGCTGGATGACATCGCCGTTACCGGTGATGATGAGCGATGCAGTTTCATCTGCGACGGCCAGCAGCGCTTCGAGTTTGCGCAGCATACGGTCGGTACGCCAGTCTTTTGCCAGTTCAACGGCAGCTTTCACCAGGTGACCCTGGTGCATTTCCAGCTTGCGTTCAAACAGTTCAAACAGCGTGAATGCATCCGCAGTACCGCCCGCAAAGCCCGCGATGACTTTATCGTTGTACAGACGGCGGACTTTCTTCACGTTGCCTTTCATTACGGTGTTACCCAGTGTGGCCTGACCATCACCGGCGATTACCACATGGCCGTTACGGCGTACGCTTACTATTGTTGTCACGAGCAGACCCCTTGGTTACAAATGCAATGTACAGGCCCCGCACAGTGTACGGGGCGTAATGCAAGTATAGATGGGGGAGATTTTGGGGGTTTCAACCCCCAGTGGAGAGTCGAATGCAGTTTGTGTGACCAGCAACCTTCAGGCGGCTGATGGTGTTGTCGGCATTCTCTTTGCCTTTGACCGGACCAATGACCACACGATTCCAGCCGTTATTGGTGGTTATACGGGAGTTAAAGCCTTCAAAGGCCAGCTGTGCACGCACAGTTTCTGCCTGCTCAGCGCCTTTAAATGATCCGCACTGAACCATCCAGCGGCGTTCATCTTTTTTCTCAGCCGTCTGTTTTGGCGGCTGCGTTTCATTGGTTATTGGCGCGGCCGGCTGCGGTTTTGGCTGAGCAGCGGTGGTATGCGCTGGCGTTTGCAGCAGATCCTGATACGGCTGTTGCGCCGCCGGTTTTGGCTGCGCTTTCGGCTGCTGTACCGGCGCGGCTTGTGCTGTACGCGTTTGCTGCTGCTGATACGGCTGTTCTGTTGCCCGTGGACGCGGCTGCTGAGCCTGCTGCTGGGCATTGTTCCACTGCTGCTGTTGCACCTGACGCTGACGCTGCAGTGTTTGCTGGCGCTGTTCAGCCGTTTGCTCGTTCCACGGTACTTCGTTGAGCTGTGTCGGCTGTTGACGCATATCAGCCTGCATTTGCGCCAATAGCTGACGCTGCTCATTGGTTAGCTGATCGGCATTCAGCACCTCGCCGCCCGCAGACGGTTCGGTAGGCGCACGTACGCCAGGCTGACGGCTCTCCAGCTCTTTGATGTATCGCCAGCGCTCTTCCGGTTTTGGCGGAATGCCATTACCGGTGACTTTCTGGTTTTGCAGCGTTTCGGACTCTTCTTTCTTGTGATGCGTAATGAAGTACAGACCACCGATAAAGGTCACGAGTACGGCTGCAGCAATAGCAACCATTGCGGGCGATACCGCAGGCGTATTGCGTTGTTTTTTCCGTGATGTGCTCTTCTTGCGCCGCGAAGGTGCCGGTTGGCCGCGACGTACATAATCTCGTTGTGCCACTATCGTTTCGCTGTATTTATTCGTTCGTCAGCCCGCCATGTTACTTAAGCGGCGGGCCTTTGACCAGACAGGGGAGTCCGAAAGCACTTTACTTTACGTCAGTGCCCGGGTAGTACCCCGAATAATAAGCTCGCAGTCCAGTAAACGTGAGCCACTGCTGACGCTCTGCCCTTGTAATTGATCGAGCAGTAACAGCATAGCTTCACGTCCGATATCGAAACGCGGCTGTGCGACGGTTGTCAGGGGTGGATCACAAAATTCCGTGAGCGAAATGTTATCAAAGCCAATAATGGATAAATCATCAGGGACTTTCAGACCCTGGCGTTTGGCGTAAGAGAGTGCGCCCAGCGCCATGACGTCGCTGTGACAAAAGACCGCGGTAGGCGGCTGCGGTAGTTCAAGGAGCTGCTTCAGCGCATTGGCTCCCGCTTCATAGGTAAAGTCACCGCGCGCGATAAAATGCGGATCGACCGTAATTCCGCTGCGGCGTAATGCCTGAACGTAGCCTTGCAGACGGTAATGGCACAGCGGCATATCTTCGGGGCCGGCGATACAGCCAATGCGTTTATGCCCCAGTTCCAGCAGATAATTCATCGCGTTAAAGGCGGCGGTGAGGTTATCAATGTGTACGGTAGGGAGTTCCAGCTCTGGCGCGAACTCGTTCGACATGACCATCGGCGGTAAATTGCGCTGCTCTTCCACGCTGGCATCAAACGGCAGGCGCGAGCTGAGCAGTACCATGCCATCGATCTGCTTGGTGATAATGAGGTTAAGAAACGTCTTTTCCTGTTGGTTCTGGTGCGCGCAGTCGCCAATAAGCACCAGGTATCCCTGTTCTGCGGCAGTCACTTCAATGCCACGAATCACTTCGCTAAAAAACGGATCGCAGATATCCGGCACAATCACCAGAATGGTACGCGACTCATTACGCTTAACGTTACGTCCCATTGATTGGGGTAGATATCCCACTTCCAGCGCTGCCTGCTCAACCTTGTTACGGGTTGACTGCGAGACTTTGTCCGGGTTCATTAATGCGCGGGATACGGTTGCCGTTGAGACTTTCGCCTTCAGAGCAACATCTTTCATCGTAGCGGCGGCAACCTGCTTATTCGGTTTCACTCTTTCTCCTCGCCAGAGAGCTGCTGGCACAGACTCGTCCCTGGATAACCTTCATCTGAAACATTTTTATCAGATAGTGAATGGAAGCGGTTACAGAATTTTCATAAAAAGTGTGATGGATCTTTAATTTTACGATCCGCCTCGCATCGTGAGGGTTTATCCCTCGATGGGATCGACATCCAGCACCCATTTAACCTTGCGTGCATCGGGTAGCGTATTGATCAGTGCCAGCGTGCCGCTGACGATATGTTGCAGGCGAATTCGTGATGGATGTTGCAACAATATTTGCCAACGATAACGACCACCGCGTTTGGGCGCCAGTGCGGGAACCGGGCCGAGCACCCAGAGTTTGTCATCGGCCAACGGGCTGGCTTGAATGAGATTCCGTAGCTGCTGCAAGAACATTGGTGCATGCTGGTTGTTATGATCTTCTGCCCGCACGATCACATGGCTGGTCCACGGTGGAAGCTGGAGCGTTTGTCGCTCGGCCAGCGCCTGTTCGGCAAACGCGTCATAGCCTTTATACAGCAAGGTTTGCAGCAGCGGATGTTCAGGATGGTGCGTTTGCAGCACCACTTCGCCTTGCTTCCCGGCGCGTCCGGCACGGCCAGAGACCTGCGTATAGAGCTGGGCGAAGCGTTCTGCTGACCGGAAATCTGCGGAGAATAGCGCGCCGTCAACGTCCAGCAGCGCCACCAGAGTGACGTCCGGGAAGTGGTGGCCTTTGGCCAGCATTTGCGTGCCTATAAGTATTCGTGCGCCGCCGCGATGCACTTCCGCCAGATGCTGCTCCAGCGACCCTTTACGGCTGGTGGTGTCGCGATCTATACGTGAAATTGGTACACCGGGGAAAAAAGGTGCCAGAGCCTGCTCAAGCTGTTCGGTGCCGAGTCCTACCGGAACCATATGCGTCGAACCGCAGGAAGGGCACTGACGCGGTATTGGGCGCTGGCTGTCGCAGTGGTGGCAACGCAGGTGGTGCTGCGCCTGATGTAGCGTGTAGTAATGATCGCAACGCGGACATTCGGCAATCCAACCACAGTCGTGGCACAGCAGCGCAGGCGCAAAACCACGACGGTTCAAAAACAGGATCACCTGGTTATCCGCCTGCAGGTGCTGACGCATACGGGCGATCAGCGCAGGGGCTAGACCGGCCTGCACCTGCTGACCTTTGAGATCCAGCACGTGCTGAGTGGCTGGGCGCGCATTTCCGGCGCGGCGCGTCAGGCGCAGCATGCGGTATTTGTTCTGCCGCACGTTACACAGCGTTTCCAGTGCCGGAGTGGCTGAGCCGAGAATAATCGGGATTTGCTCGCTATGGGCGCGGTAAACCGCGAGGTCGCGCGCATGATAGCGCCAGCCTTCCTGCTGTTTATAAGAGCTGTCGTGCTCTTCGTCGATGACAATCACGCCGAGATTTTTAAACGGCGTAAACAGCGAAGAACGCGTGCCGATAACAATCGCCGCCTCGCCATTTTTTGCTTTCAGCCAGGCTGAAAGACGTTCACTGTCGTTTAAACCGGAGTGCAGGACTTCGACCGGCGCATTAAAACGTTCGCGAAAACGGGCAATAGTTTGCGGCGTCAGGCCAATCTCCGGCACCATCACCAGCGCCTGCTTGCCTTGGGCAAGGACGTTTTCCAGAACGCTGAGATAGACTTCTGTTTTGCCTGATCCCGTTACGCCCGCTAATAGCCAGGCGCTAAAACTGTCTGAGGCGCTGTGAATCGCCCCGACGGCGGTGGCCTGCTCGGTGTTCAGTCGCAGACGCTCACCGGAAACCGCGTAGTCCGTACGCCAGTCGCTAAAGCCTGGTGTTTCGCTCGCCAGATCGCACAGCCCTTTTTTCCGCAGTGCCTGTAATGCGGCATCATTAAATTCCAGTTCAGCCACCTGGTCGCGCCAGATTTTCCCCTGGCGTAGCGCAGCCAGCGCCTGTTGCTGCTTGGGAGAACGCTTTAGGCTGTTGAGGTCAATAATCTGGCCTTCTTCAGTGGCAAACCAGTACCACATGGGCGCGTTTGTCGCCGGGCGTCCCTGGCGCAGTAAAATTGGCAGAGCGTGAAACAGTACGTCACCGATGGGATGATGATAATAATCAGCCGCCCACAACAGCAGACGCCAGACAGAGGTCGAGTAGACCGGTTCGCTGTCCAGCACTTCGAGAACGGCTTTCAATTCGCTCCGCGGCAGTTCACTGTGCTCGCTGACGGAAAGGACGATACCCACGCGCTCCTGCTGCTTGCCAAAGGGCACGCGTACACGACACCCGGCTTTGGCACTCAAGCCTTCCGGCAGGAGGTAGTCAAAGGTACGAGGAAGCGGAACGGGTAAGGCAACGTGCGCAACGGGCATTGAATCATCCTGACTTGAAATCTGGCGGGTTAGTATACACATTAGTGAAGGGTAGAATGCGGATCAGTTTGCATGAGCAGGTTAATTTCTGTATGATTCGCCGCCTTTGATGCAAATTGATTGCGTCAAATACTGACCATTACCCGAGAGTTTCGCGCGGCTGGAAGGCGGCAAGCGAGCGAATCTCTGGGAGCATAGTGAACTATGTGACCAGAGTGAGTGAACGCAGGCAACGCATCAGCAGTGTGAAAGGTGACGGGGAATAATTAACATCGCGTGGTGTCTGGCGTTAGGGCTGGAAGAGCGACGCGGCCTTAAACCGAGGTTTTCCCATGAAAAAAGATATTCACCCGAAATACGAAGAAATTACTGCAAACTGCTCTTGCGGTAACGTCATTAAAATCCGCTCTACTGTCGGTCACGATCTGAACCTCGACGTGTGCAGCAAGTGCCACCCGTTCTATACTGGCAAGCAGCGTGATGTTGCTACCGGTGGTCGTGTTGATCGCTTCAACAAGCGTTTCAGCATCCCAGGCAGCAAGTAAGTTTCAGCTGTCAGAAAAAAGCGCCTTATGGCGCTTTTTTTGTTTCTGCGTTTCAGAACTGAAATATATATTGATGCATTGAATAGTCTATTTAATTTAATAAATAAAACGCTGTTTTATTTTTTCGGTAAAATATTGAGACTGGTGATCTGCATCCTTTTTATCTTCTGTCTTTTGCCACTTTTACTAGTTCCTGGCAAAATGCCAAAGGTTTCTGCTTTCTTTCTAAAATACACTTTTGTGGAAATATAAAATTAATCTAAAAGCCTTTTTGTTTTCCCATTTTATGGACAAAACGAGATGGATAATTTCCGTTATTGAGTGTGAAGAGAGATTGTCATGAAATTTAAATCTGCGTTATTACTGATTCCATTATTCTCTGCGGCCGCACAAGCGGGTTATGTTGATTACCGGCATGAATATTATGACGATGGACGTAATTACGATCGTGTTTATATGTCTCACCGTTTTGCCACGGGTTTTGGTGTCGCAGTCGAAGCCATTTCTCGTTCCGAAAACACGCAGTCAAATGATGCGTGGAATAATATGGAAAGTAACGGTAACGAGTATACCGCAAGCTACCAGTTCACATGGCAGGGTCTTGTCTGGCAGCCCGGCATTGCGATCGAAACGGGCGATAATATCGCGATTTATAAGCCTTATATCCGCGTGCAGTACAACATCAACGACAACTGGTGGACCGCGTTCCGCTATCGTCAGGAGTACATGCGCAGAAACACTGACGGCAAAGATGACCGCATGGTCTATCGTCCGGAAGCCTGGCTTGGTTATAACGTCAATGACTGGATGTTTGAGCTAAATGGTATTTATAAAATTGCCGATAGCGAAGATTTATATAACAACCGGAAAGATGATTATGAATATAACTTCCGCGTGGCGTATAAACTAGGCTCATGGGTTCCATTTGTTGAAGTTGGCAACGTTTCCTCGGGTTATAACACTACCACCACAGACGATCGTCAGACCCGTTATCGTGTCGGTCTTGGTTATAACTTCTAATCGGTAATAGTTTTCGTATTGGCTGATTACGTCGATAAGCATAGTTTGTGTGAATAATATGTCTAAGGAGTTGACATCATGTCTAATGATGGAACTATTATTGGAAATAATGAAACCACTGCCGTCAGGCCTTTCGGAATTAGAGATAAAATCGGTTATTTATGTGGTGACCTCGGAACCTGTTTTATTCTTGGCTTAGTTAATAGTTTTTTAATGATTTATTACACTAACGTCCTCGGTATTTCCGGCGTTATTGTTGGCTCACTCTATTTTGTGACCAAACTCTTTGATGCGTTCGTTGATGTTGGTGTAGGGCGCTTATGCGATACCTCTAAACTGACGGTACATGGACGTTTCAACCCGTGGGTGCGTCGCATGAAGTATCCATTTTGCATCATTGCGGTTGTCCTGTTCCTGCCGTTTGTGAATGATTTTTCTTATACGGCGAAAATCATCTACATCTGTTGCTCCTATTTCATTTACGGTTCGCTGTTATCGACCGTGAGTATTCCGTACGGTGCTATGTCTGCGGCGATTAGCTCGAATCCGGATGATCGTGTATCGCTTTCAACCTGGCGTAGCGTTGGGTCAGCAATTGGCGGTGGGGCAACTGGCTTTTTCATTCCGATCCTGATGTACACCACCCTGGTGGACGGAAGCCAGGTGATTTCCGGGCAACACTTCTTCTGGATTTCCATTGGTTGCGCAGTGCTGGGCTTGATCTTTTTATCCTTGACCTGTCATTTAACGACGGAGCGCGTGCGCGTGGAGAGAAAAGAGAGCATGCCCGTTTCGGTGTTGCTGAAGGGACTGGCACGCAATAAGGCGCTGATTGTTTTAGTGGTTGTGGATTTGCTGATTGTAATTAATCAGGGGTTGTCCGGTACCAACATGACTTACCTGTTTAATGACTATTTCCACAATAAAGAGGCGATGTCAGTCGCGTTGCTGTTTACCTTTGGTTCCCTGGTTTTGCTGGCGCCATCGGCATCCTGGCTCACGAAGCGGTTTGGTAAAAAAGAAGCCAGCGTAGGCGCGTTGCTTTTTGCCGTGGTCATGTATGTGATTATGTACTTTGTCCACATTACGGATGCAAAGGTCTATCTGGTTTTCTTGTTCCTGGCGACGCTGGGTGCAGGGTTATTCAACCTGATGATTTGGGCGTTTATGACTGATGTTTGTGACTACCATCAGTATGTCACTGGCGATCGCGAGGATGGCACGGTTTATGGTGTGAACTTCTTTGCGCGCAAGGTTGGTCAGGCATGCGCAGGGGCGATTGGTGGCTTTATGTTGGCTATCATTGGCTATCAATCATCGTCAACAGGTGGTGCAGTGCAAACCAGCATTGTGCAGGAAAATATTTATACGATGGCGAATCTCTTGCCGGCGCTATGCCTGTTTTTGGCGGCGGTCATTCTGATTTATTTCTATCCATTGAACCGTACGGAAACGCTCAAAATGGAAGAAACATTGAATAAACTCAATGGTATTAGTAAGTAACACAGTGAGAAAAGGCGGGAGCATTCCCGCCTCTACACATCCATTGCTGTTCTAACTATCAGTATTCCCACGTTTCCGGGTTGATACCCAGTTCACGCATGATTACCTTTGCTTCTTCCGGGATTTCATCACTGCGTTCTTTACGCAGGTCGTCATCGTTGGGTAAGGGTTGCCCAGTAAAAGCATGCAGAAACGCTTCACACAGCAGTTCACTGTTGGTGGCGTGGCGCAGGTTGTTCACCTGACGACGCGTACGTTCATCGGTAAGGATTTTTAACACCTTCAGAGGAATGGAAACCGTAATTTTTTTGACTTGCTCACTCTTCTTACCGTGCTCAGCGTATGGGCTGATATATTCGCCGCTCCATTCAGCCATGAGATACCTAATCCTCTTCGTCATTAATATTGAGGCCAGAACCTGAGCCCGGACCATAATTGCGCGTAGTTTATCGTAGTGGCGTGGCCCTGACACGAAGTAAGCCGACGCAGATGTACGCTAATGCATATAATTTTAACGGCTATTTCCAGTTTGCTCAATCTATACGCAAAGAAGTTTAGATGTCCAGATGTATTGACGGCTATCGTAACTATGATTACTCTGGTGTCTGACTTTTCACCGACTCAGCCAGGATCTCCTCAATATGACGCGTAAACAGGCCACCATCGCAGTGCGTAGCGGGTTAAATGACGACGAACAGTACGGTTGCGTTGTCCCGCCGATTCACCTCTCCAGCACCTATAACTTTACCGGATTTAATGAACCTCGCGCCCATGACTATTCGCGTCGCGGCAACCCAACGCGCGATGTTGTTCAGCGTGCGCTGGCGGAACTGGAAGGCGGTGCTGGTGCTGTGCTGACCAATACTGGCATGTCGGCGATTCATCTGGTGACCACGGTCTTCCTCAAGCCAGGCGATCTGCTGGTCGCACCGCATGACTGCTACGGCGGGAGCTACCGACTGTTTGACAGTCTGGCAAAACGTGGCTGTTACCGCGTCCTGTTTGTCGATCAAGGAGATGAGCAGGCATTGCAGGCCGCATTGGCGGAAAAACCGAAGCTGGTGCTGGTAGAAAGCCCAAGCAACCCGCTGCTGCGCGTGGTGGATATTGCGAAAATCTGCCAGCTGGCGCGTGAAGCTGGCGCGGTCAGCGTGGTCGACAACACTTTTTTAAGCCCGGCACTGCAAAATCCACTGGCATTGGGCGCCGATCTGGTGTTGCATTCATGCACGAAATATTTAAACGGTCACTCAGACGTGGTGGCTGGTGTTGTGATAGCGAAAGATCCGGAAACGGTCACTGAACTGGCATGGTGGGCGAATAATATTGGTGTGACCGGCGGCGCGTTTGATAGTTATCTGCTGTTGCGCGGCCTGCGTACTCTGTCTCCTCGAATGGAGGTGGCGCAACGTAATGCTCAGGCGATAGTCGATTATCTGCAAACTCAGCCGCTGGTGAAAAAATTGTATCACCCGTCATTGCCGGATAATCAGGGCCATGAGATTGCTGCGCGTCAGCAAAAAGGCTTTGGCGCGATGTTAAGTTTTGAACTGGATGGCGATGAGCAAACGCTGCGCCGTTTCCTCGGCGGGTTGTCATTGTTTACGCTGGCGGAATCGTTAGGGGGCGTTGAAAGTCTGATCTCCCACGCCGCAACCATGACACACGCGGGCATGGCACCAGAAGCGCGTGCTGCTGCCGGGATTTCCGAAACGCTGCTGCGTATCTCCACCGGTATTGAAGATGGCGAAGATTTAATTGCCGACCTGGAAAATGGCTTCCGGGCTGCAAACAAGGGGTAAACATGAGTGTGATTGCGCAGGCAGGGGCGAAGGGTCGTCAACTGCACAAATTTGGTGGTAGTAGTCTGGCAGACGTGAAATGTTATCTGCGTGTCGCAGGCATTATGGCGGATTACTCGCAGCCTGATGACATGATGGTTGTTTCAGCCGCAGGCAGTACCACTAACCAGTTGATTAGCTGGCTGAAATTAAGCCAGACCGATCGCCTTTCTGCGCATCAGGTTCAACAGGCGTTACGTCGCTATCAAAGTGAGCTTATCAGCGGTTTGTTACCGCCTGATATAGCGGATGGACTGATTGGCGCGTTTATTCACGATCTGGAGCGTCTGGCTGGATTACTCGACAGCGGTGTGAACGATGCCGTCTATGCTGAGGTTGTTGGGCATGGTGAGGTATGGTCCGCGCGTTTGATGTCTGCGGTCCTTAACCAACAGGGGCTGGAGTCAGCCTGGCTGGATGCGCGCGATTTTTTACGTGCTGAACGCGGTGCCCAGCCGCAGGTAGATGAAGGTCTTTCTTACCCGCTGCTACAGCAACTGCTGGCGCAGCATCCGGGTAAACGGCTGGTCGTTACCGGCTTTATTAGCCGCAGCAATTCCGGTGAAACGGTCCTGCTGGGGCGTAACGGCTCCGACTACTCGGCGACGCAGGTTGGCGCGCTGGCGGGCGTTTCTCGCGTAACTATCTGGAGCGATGTCGCCGGGGTTTACAGCGCGGATCCGCGTAAAGTAAAAGACGCCTGTTTGCTGCCGCTGCTGCGTCTGGATGAAGCCAGCGAACTGGCGCGTCTGGCGGCACCGGTTCTCCATGCCCGTACCTTACAGCCGGTTTCCGGTAGCGATATCGATCTCCAGCTGCGTTGTAGCTATACGCCGGAGCAGGGTTCAACGCGCATTGAACGCGTACTAGCCTCCGGTACCGGGGCGCGTATTGTGACCAGTCATGATGACGTCTGCCTGATTGAGTTTTTGGTTCCGACTGGCCAGGACTTTAAGCTGGCTTATAAAGAGATTGATCAGGTTTTAAAACGTACCCAGGTGCGTCCGCTGGCTGTGGGTGTGCATCCTGACCGCCAACTGCTGCAATTTTGCTATACCTCCGAAGTCGCTGACGGCGCACTGAAAATTCTTGATGAAGCTGGTCTGCCAGGCGAGCTGCGTCTGCGCCAGGGGCTGGCTCTGGTGGCGATGGTCGGGGCGGGCGTCACCCGTAATCCGCTGCATTGCCACCGTTTCTGGCAACAGTTGAAAGGTCAGCCGGTTGAATTCACCTGGCAATCGGAAGAGGGTATCAGCCTGGTCGCGGTACTGCGTACTGGGCCAACAGAGAGCCTGATTCAGGGCCTGCATCAGTCAATTTTCCGCGCCGAAAAACGCATTGGTCTGGTGTTGTTCGGCAAAGGCAACATTGGTTCGCGCTGGCTGGAGCTGTTCGCTCGCGAGCAGAGCACGCTCTCGGCGCGCACCGGATTAGAGTTTGTGCTGGCGGGTGTGGTTGATAGCCGTCGTAGTCTGCTGAATTACGAAGGGCTGGATGCCAGCCGCGCGTTAGCTTTCTTTGATGACGAGGCAGTAGAGCAGGATGAAGAGTCTCTATTCCTATGGATGCGTGCTCACCCGTATGATGATTTAGTGGTGCTGGACGTTACTGCCAGCGAGCAACTGGCGGATCAGTATCTGGATTTTGCCAGCCATGGTTTCCACGTTATCAGCGCCAACAAACTGGCGGGGGCGAGCAGCAGTCATAATTATCGCCAAATTCATGACGCTTTTGAAAAAACCGGTCGCCACTGGCTGTATAACGCCACCGTGGGAGCAGGTTTGCCGATCAATCATACCGTGCGCGATCTGATTGATAGCGGAGATACCATTCTGTCGATCAGCGGGATCTTCTCAGGCACGTTGTCGTGGTTGTTCCTGCAATTTGATGGCACGGTCCCGTTCACCGATCTGGTGGATCAGGCGTGGCAACAGGGTCTGACTGAACCCGATCCGCGCGTAGATCTTTCCGGCAAAGATGTGATGCGTAAGCTGGTGATTCTGGCGCGTGAAGCAGGTTACGACATCGAACCGGACCAGGTTCGCGTGGAATCGCTGGTGCCTGCGCACTGTGAAGAAGGCTCTATTGACCATTTCTTTGAGAATGGTGATGAGCTGAACGAACAGATGGTGCAGCGTCTGGAAGCGGCGCGTGAAATGGGGCTGGTGCTACGCTATGTGGCGCGTTTTGATGCTAACGGTAAAGCGCGCGTTGGTGTTGAAGCGGTTCGTCCTGAACACCCGCTGGCGGCGCTGTTGCCGTGCGATAACGTATTTGCCATTGAAAGCCGCTGGTATCGCGATAACCCGCTGGTGATCCGTGGACCGGGCGCAGGTCGTGACGTCACCGCCGGCGCTATTCAGTCAGACATCAACCGTCTGGCGCAACTGCTGTAGTTTTTGTTGCCGGATGATCCGGCCGACGGTTCGTTTGTGACCCTGGCCGGATAAAATACGTCAACAGCCTTCTGCATAATCACTTCAACTCTCATCCTGGGTTAAACCTACCCGTATTGCGTCTTACCCGCGCTCTGGCCAGAGGCGAGGCTGTCACCGCTCTCGTTAACGGCTTGCAGACGGCCATGACGCAATCCCCCATCATTTCAGGCTGATGTGAATTTTTTTCACGTTGGCTGAGTATTCCTCACCTTTAACGATGATTTTTGTGTTGACGCCAGCGTGCTTTTCCGTCATTTTTACATCTAGACGTCTAAACGTATAGCAGTTCACAACACAACATATAACGACAAAAGATTGATGAGGTAAGGTATGAGCTTTTTTCACGCCAACCAGCGGGAAGCCCTGAATCAGAGCCTGGCGGAAGTGCAGGGTCAGATTAACGTTTCGTTTGAGTTTTTCCCGCCGCGCACCAGTGAAATGGAGCAAACCCTGTGGAACTCCATCGATCGCCTGAGCAGCCTGAAGCCGAAGTTTGTTTCAGTCACCTACGGTGCAAACTCTGGTGAGCGCGACCGCACGCACAGCATTATTAAAGGTATTAAGGATCGCACGGGTCTTGAAGCGGCTCCGCACCTGACCTGTATTGATGCAACCCGCGATGAGCTGCGGACCATTGCTCAGGACTACTGGAATAACGGTATTCGTCATATTGTTGCTCTGCGCGGTGACTTGCCGCCGGGAAGCGGTAAACCGGATATGTATGCCTCTGACCTGGTGACTCTGCTGAAAGACGTTGCGGATTTTGATATCTCCGTTGCGGCTTATCCGGAAGTACACCCAGAAGCGAAGAGCGCTCAGGCCGATCTGCTGAACCTGAAGCGGAAGGTAGATGCCGGTGCAAACCGCGCGATCACCCAGTTTTTCTTCGATGTAGAAAGCTATCTGCGTTTTCGCGATCGCTGCGTTTCTGCGGGTATCGATGTGGAAATTATTCCGGGCATCTTGCCGGTATCTAACTTTAAACAGGCGAAAAAATTTGCCGATATGACCAATGTTCGTATCCCTTCCTGGATGTCGACCATGTTTGATGGTCTGGATGATGATGCCGAAACCCGTAAGCTGGTGGGTGCGAATATTGCCATGGACATGGTGAAGATCCTCAGTCGCGAAGGGGTGAAAGATTTTCACTTCTATACGCTCAACCGCGCCGAGATGAGCTACGCAATTTGTCACACACTGGGTGTAAGACCGAATTAAACAGATGCCCCAGCCCTCTACGGAGGGCTTTTTATTGATCATTTTGATCTACATCTCTGTAACTTAAAATATAAAAGGAATTAGCTATCGAATCTGTGGGTTATTTCGACTATATCTTATCTCTGGTGGTGTATATCGTAGTCAGAACACTGTAAAGGGAGCATATAGATGAGCATGTCCGACGATAGCCAGAACGCATCAACTGCCGGTAAGTGTCCTTTTCATCAGGGCGGTCACGATCAGAGCGCGGGAGCAGGAACGAATAACCGCGACTGGTGGCCAAATCAACTCCGCGTTGATCTTTTAAACCAACATTCTAATCGTTCGAACCCGCTGGGTGAGGACTTCGACTACCGTAAAGAGTTTAGCAAACTCGACTATTCTGCCCTGAAAGGGGATCTCAGAGCCCTTCTGTCCGAATCTCAACCGTGGTGGCCCGCTGACTGGGGAACCTATGCCGGATTATTTATCCGCATGGCATGGCACGGTGCAGGGACCTATCGCTCCATCGATGGACGCGGTGGCGCGGGTCGCGGACAGCAGCGTTTTGCTCCACTGAACTCCTGGCCAGATAACGTCAGCCTGGATAAAGCGCGTCGCCTGCTGTGGCCTATCAAGCAGAAATATGGTCAGAAAATATCCTGGGCCGACCTGTTTATCCTCGCGGGCAACGTGGCGCTGGAAAACTCCGGCTTCCGCACCTTCGGCTTCGGTGCTGGTCGTGAAGATGTCTGGGAACCGGATCTCGACGTAAACTGGGGTGATGAAAAAGCCTGGCTGACCCACCGTCACCCGGAAGAGCTGGCGAAAGCGCCTTTGGGCGCGACCGAAATGGGTCTTATCTATGTAAACCCAGAAGGGCCGGACCATAGCGGCGAACCGCTCTCAGCGGCAGCGGCGATTCGCGCGACCTTCGGTAACATGGGCATGAACGACGAAGAAACCGTGGCGCTGATTGGCGGCGGTCATACGTTGGGCAAAACCCACGGCGCAGCACCGGCTTCGCACGTTGGGGCCGATCCAGAATCCGCGCCGATTGAAGCGCAGGGCCTGGGCTGGGCCAGCAGCTACGGCAGCGGCGCGGGTGCAGACGCAATTACTTCCGGTCTGGAAGTTGTGTGGACGCAGACGCCGACTCAATGGAGCAACTATTTCTTCGAGAACCTGTTCAAATACGAGTGGGTACAAACTCGCAGTCCGGCAGGCGCGATTCAGTTTGAAGCCGTTGACGCACCAGAAATTATTCCCGATCCGTTTGATCCATCGAAAAAACGTAAGCCGACGATGCTGGTTACCGACCTGACGCTGCGTTTTGATCCTGAGTTCGAAAAGATCTCCCGCCGTTTCCTGAACGATCCGCAGGCGTTTAACGAAGCGTTTGCCCGTGCATGGTTTAAGCTGACGCACCGTGATATGGGGCCAAAATCGCGCTACATCGGACCGGAAGTACCAAAAGAAGATCTGATTTGGCAAGACCCGCTGCCGCATGCGTTCTTCAACCCAAGCGAAGAAGATATTCTGAAGCTGAAGGCGACCATCGCCGCTTCTGGGTTGTCCGTGGGCGAACTGGTATCGGTAGCGTGGGCTTCCGCATCAACTTTCCGCGGTGGGGATAAACGTGGCGGCGCTAACGGTGCGCGTCTGGCGCTGGACCCACAGCGTGGCTGGGATGTGAATGCTACCGCGGCACGCGTACTGCCTGTGCTGGAAGGCATTTATAAGTCAGCCCATACCGCTTCGTTAGCCGATATTATCGTGCTGGCCGGGGTTGTTGGTATAGAGCAGGCGGCTAGCGCTGCGGGTGTCAGCATCAAAGTACCTTTTGCGCCGGGCCGCGTGGATGCGCGCCAGGATCAAACGGATATTGAGATGTTCGAACTGCTCGAGCCGATTGCCGATGGTTTCCGTAACTACCGCTCTCGTCCTGACGTGTCGACCACCGAGTCGCTGCTGATCGATAAAGCACAGCAGCTGACGCTGACCGCACCGGAAATGACTGTGCTGGTGGGCGGTATGCGCGTACTGGGTGCCAACTTCGACGGCAGCCAGCATGGCGTCTTTACCGATCGTCCAGGCGTACTCAGCACTGACTTCTTCGTCAATCTGCTGGATATGCGTCATGAGTGGAAGGCGGTTGATGAGTCAAAAGAGCTGTTCGAAGGTCGTGACCGTCTAAGCGGCGAAGTAAAATACACGGCAACCCGCGCCGATCTGGTGTTCGGTTCTAACTCCGTACTGCGCGCAGTGGCTGAAGTTTATGCCTGCAGCGATGCTCACGAGAAGTTTGTGAGAGATTTCGTTTCCGCATGGGTGAAAGTAATGAACCTGGATCGTTTCGATCTGCTGTAACAGCTAATGCCGGATGTCGCTTGCGCGGATCCGGCATGGTATGAATAAAAAAATCCCCGCTTTTGCGGGGATTTTCTATTTGCAGGTTATTCCCACTCTTGCAGGTAACGTTGACCGTACTGATCAGCCACCAGCAGGGCGGCATACACCTGGTCCGGCGTCGCGCCGCCAGGCATGTTGTGGATGGTTTCGCCTTCGGCACAGGCTGCCTCAGCCACAATGCGCATTTTCGCTGGGATATCCTGTTTGATATCCAGTTGCGCCAGGGTAATCGGTAGGCCAACGGAATGGCACAGTGCTGCAACGGTTTCAATTTCATCGACCGGCGCGTTTTCCAGCACCAACTGCGTCAGCGTACCGAAAGCCACTTTCTCGCCGTGATAGTAGTGATGCGCATCCGGGATTGCGGTCAGACCGTTATGAATGGCGTGAGCCGCTGCCAGACCACCGCTTTCAAAACCGACGCCACTCAGATAGGTGTTGGCTTCAATAACACGTTCCAGTGCCGGTGTAACCACGTGCTGCTCGGCTGCCAGCATCGCTTTTTCACCTTCTTCGATTAGCGTATTAAAGCACAGCTCTGCCAGCGCCAGCGCCGCCTGAGTACACTGACCGCCCGCCATGGTGGTTGCGCCGCTACGTGAACAGGCACGGGCTTCGAACCAGGTCGCCAGCGCATCGCCAATACCCGCAGCTAACAGACGTGCCGGTGCGCCCGCGACAATTTTGGTATCCACAATGACCCTGTCCGGGTTGTTGGGCAGCAGCAGATAGCGATCGAATTCACCGGCATCGGTGTAAATGACGGACAGCGCGCTGCACGGCGCATCGGTAGAGGCGATGGTTGGGGCAATGGCGACAGGCACGCCCATAAAGTGCGCCAGCGCTTTGGCGGTATCCAGCGTTTTACCGCCGCCAATACCAAGTACTGCGCCACACTGCGCTTTTTCTGCCACGCCGCGCAGACGGTCGATTTCGTTTTGTGAACATTCGCCGCCAAACGGTGCAATTTCCAGCGCCAGTCCGGCATCCTGGAAGCTTTTTTCCAGTGCGCCCTGGGCAAAACCTAAGACAAACTTGTCCCCAACGACCAGCCAGCGTTCTGCCAGTGGTTTGAGGTAGCTGCCAAGACGGGTAATAACATCGGCACCCTGGATGTACTTACCAGGTGATTGAATAATGCGATCCATACTTTATTTCCCTCACAGGTTGATGTGACCAAATGCGTTGTTCCAGTCCTGCTCAAACTTCTCTATTGCTGACTCTACCGCAGGGGTATTGAGCATTTGTTGCGCTACGTCTAATGGCAGGGTGATAGCTTCACATCCTGCCAGTAAGCAATCCAGCGCCTGACGCGGGGTTTTAAAGCTGGCTGCCAGTACCATGCTGTTTGGCGCATGCAGTTCCAGTAACGTTTGCAGTTCCTGTACAGTGCGAATTCCGTCGCCGCCCTGCGCGTCGATACGGTTAACGTATGGTGCGATATATTTAGCTCCCGCCAGCGCAGCCAGTAGCCCCTGAGAAGCACTGTAAACCGCGGTTCCTAGCGTGGTGATGCCCTCTTTTTTCAGCATCTTAATCGCGGCCAGACCTTCGGATGTCACCGGGATTTTCACTACCAGACCGGGCACCGCGTTGCTCAGGCGTTTGGCCTCTTCCACCATGCCCTGTGTGTCTCGGCTCATGGTTTGGGCAAACAAAATACCCTCTTCGCCGATGGCGTTTTGCAGGCGTGGCAGTACATCCCAGATGGATTCTTTGCTTGCCGCTACAATGCTTGGGTTGGTGGTGACTCCTGCGATAGGGAAGATGCGTGCCAGACGTTCAACTTCCGCGACGTTGGCGGTATCAAGATAAAGTTCCATACAAAAACATCCTCTTTAAAGTTCAAGTTCATGTTGCAACAGGCTGGCGATAGCGTCGGTTGAGGCGGCGCTAACCAGCGCGTTACGGAATTCTTCATGCATAATGCGGCGCGCCAGACGCGAGAAAATACGCATATGCTGATCGCCAGCGGCATGTTTGTTGAGCGTCAGCATAATAATGAACTGCGCATCATCATCACCCCAACGTACAGGCGCTTGCAGGCGCGCTACACTGATGGTGGACTGCTCAATATGTTCGGATTTGCTGTGTGGAATGGCGAAGCTAAAACCTAATCCGGTAGAGAAGACGGCTTCGCGTGCCCACAGATCTGCTTCCAGTTTACGTGGATAGCGGCAACGGCCTGCCAGCAGGAGGTTGTCGGTCATCCCTTTGATGACCTCTTCTTTACTGCGCCAGTCGCTATCCAGCGTGATGCACTCGGCGGTAACCAGCGGAGTATCCTGTTGGGTCATGCGGAACTGGGCCAGCAGATGTTCGACCTCCAGCGAAGTTCGACAAGCCATCGCTTGATTCAGCAACTGACGGCAGGCGCGGCTGTCGAGTTGCGCCATCCGCGCTTTGGCGGCGGGAATGGAGGGAGCGCTCATGCTAAGTTCGTCCAGGCCCAGCCCCACCAGCAGTGGCAGTACAGAACCTTTGGCACCCAGTTCACCACACAGGCCAATCCATTTCCCCTGTCGATGTACTGCCTGCACGGCGTAATCCAGTGCGCGCAGGAAGGCCGGATTCAGGCTGTTGTAGTGGCGGGTAACTTTGGCGTTGTCGCGGTCGACCGCCAGTAAGTATTGCGTTAGGTCATTGCTGCCAATACTAAAGAAATCAATCTCTTCGCAGCATTGGTCAATGATGAACATCACAGACGGAACCTCCAGCATAATACCGAGCTGGATCTTCTCATCAAACGGAATGTGTTCACTTCGCAGTTGCTGCTTGGCTTCTGCCAGTTTCTCTTTGACCCACAGGATCTCTTCCATCGAGGAGATCATTGGGATCATGATTTTCAGGCTACCGTGCGCTGAGGCGCGCAGGATCGATCGCAGTTGCGTAGTAAACAACGTGGCATATTCTTCATAAATACGCACCGCGCGATAACCGAGAAATGGGTTTGTCTCAGCAGGAATATTCAGATAATCAACGGATTTATCACCGCCGATATCCATGGTGCGTACAATAATGCTGTGTCCCTTTGCGGGTTCCAGCGCCTGGCAGAAAATGTTGTATAGCTCGTTCTCATCCGGGGCGCAGGTACGGTCCATATACAGCATTTCCGTACGGAACAGGCCAACCGCTTCCGCACCGTTACTAAAGGCTGCCTGCGCTTCCACGGAGTGGGCGATGTTGGCGGCGACTTCCATACGGATGCCATCAGCCGTGCGTGCCTCCTGGGTCAGCCAGATACGTTGTTGTTCCCGAATGGCATCCTGGATACGGGCTTCCTGCTGGTAGTAACGTACGACAGATTCATCAGGGGCAACGACGACTGCTCCTGCGTTACCATCGATATAAACTGTTTGCTGCAGCCATGGCCTCAAAGATTCAATATCTACGCCAACCAGCGTAGGGATGTTGAATGACCGGGCGAGAATCACCGTGTGTGACGTAGTACCACCGCTTTTTAACAGCAAGCCTTTCAGCATTGTTTTATCCAGTTCGAGGAACTGGCTCGGTGTTAGCTCATCCGCCATGCAAACCGTAGGCTGGGTCAGTTTTCCCGGCGCAGGGAAGCGCTGTTCTCCATAAATTTGCTGCAGAAGCTGGAAGCAAACATCGCGTACATCCAGCGCACGCTCCTGTAAATAACTGCTGCTTGAACGGGAGAATTCATCACAAAAATGTCCGGCACTTTCAACAACCGCCTGGGCGCAGCTTAACCCGCGTGATACGCCGGCGAGCAGGTGCTGGCGCAGTGAGAGGTCGCTTGCCAGCGAGCGGTGTGCTTGCAGAATCGCGCTGGTAGCGCCGTCGCTGTCGAGTAAGCGAAACTCAATATTCTTCATCAACAGCGTTAAACCGTTATCCAGTGCTGCTTGCTCGGTTTCAATATCCTGAGCGGATGGAAGGTTACTGAGCGCGTTGAGATCCAGCGAAGAAAGCAGACTCAGAACGCCTCCTGCGCTGCCGCTGCAGACGGTGCGAGCGCGGAAAAGCTGTGGATTTAAATGGGTGAGCGATGCCGGAAGTGGCTCCAGCTCGTTGTTTTTGGCTTCCGCTAGCGGTGCATCGCAGTGCGGAAATTCATTACGTAACCATTGGCTCAGATGCTGGTGAGCTGCCTGTTCATCTGTACCGGAAATCAGCAACTGACAGCTATCACCCGCCAGAGTATCGGTGCCAATCAGCGATAACGCGCTCTTAGCGTTGCCCTTACGTTCGGTACGCAGGTTGTGCCACTCAATGTGCGAGGTAAAGGTGTTGCACTGCGTTTCTATGTGGCTTGCCGGGCGTGCATGTACGCCATTGGGTAGCTCACAGGTAAATTCCACAATCAGGGCCATAGCCTCATCTCCCATAACGATTTCTCGCTACAGGATAAAAGGGCAACGCCTGAGCATGCCATGTGACAAAACTGCCAAAAACTGGATAAATGTAATGTAACCATCAAAGTGAGACATCCCTCACAAGTCAGCGTATCCCCTATAAATTCCGAGAAACTGCAAGTTATGAGGCGGATCGCATTTTTGTACTGACATTACAAAAGTCCAGCAAATGGCCTTTTTATCCACTGTTTGCGTCGCGTCGGATTGCCTATTGTTTTCCGCAACAAGTTTATGTATATGGGCTTTAGGCAGCCCGGGAGCGACGTATGAAAGAGTTGGTACAAATCCTGAAAAATACTCGTCAGCACCTGATGACCGGTGTTTCGCATATGATTCCCTTCGTCGTAGCGGGCGGTATTTTGCTGGCTGTCTCCGTCATGCTGTATGGCAAGGGCGCGGTACCGGATGCTGCGACCGATCCTAATCTCAAAAAGCTTTTTGATATTGGGGTCGCTGGGTTGACGCTGATGGTGCCATTTCTTGCCGCTTATATCGGCTATTCCATTGCTGAACGTTCTGCTCTGGCCCCTTGTGCGATTGGCGCATGGGTGGGAAACAGCTTCGGTGCAGGTTTCTTTGGCGCATTAATTGCCGGGATTATTGGCGGTATCGTCGTCCATTATCTGAAGAAGATCCCGGTTCATAAGGTGTTGCGCTCGGTAATGCCTATCTTTGTTATTCCTATCGTCGGCACTTTTATCACCGCAGGCATCATGATGTGGGGCTTGGGAGAACCCGTTGGCGCGTTAACCACGAGCCTGACCGAGTGGCTGCAGGGTATGCAGCAGGGCAGCATCGTATTGCTGGCGGTAATTATGGGACTGATGTTGGCCTTCGATATGGGAGGGCCAATTAACAAAGTTGCCTACGCTTTCATGCTGATTTGCGTGGCGCAGGGGGTTTATACCGTGGTGGCAATCGCTGCGGTGGGGATCTGCGTGCCGCCGCTGGGTTTAGGTTTGGCGACGCTGATTGGTCGTAAGAACTTCTCTTCTGAAGAACGCGAAGCCGGTAAAGCTGCGCTGGTAATGGGTTGTGTTGGCGTAACAGAAGGCGCGATTCCGTTTGCTGCAGCCGATCCGCTGCGCGTCATCCCATCGATTATGGTGGGTTCCGCCTGCGGCACGGTAACCGCCGCCCTGTTTGGTGCGCAGTGTTATGCCGGCTGGGGCGGACTGATTGTTCTGCCTGTAGTGGAAGGAAAACTGGGTTATATCGCGGCGGTTGCCGTTGGTGCTGTAGTGACCGCCGTGTGCGTTAACGTACTGAAAAGTCTGGCGCGGAAAAAAGTGTCTCAGGTCGATCAGAAAGAAGATGACCTGGATTTAGATTTTGAAATGAATTAAGTGAGGAATGAGTCATGACCAAGATTATCGCAGTAACCGCATGTCCTTCTGGCGTTGCCCACACCTATATGGCAGCCGAAGCGCTGGAAAGCGCCGCTAAAGCCAAAGGTTGGCAAGTAAAGGTTGAGACTCAGGGGTCGATCGGTCTGGAAAACGAACTGACCGCGGCGGATGTGGCGGAAGCCGACATGGTTATTCTGACCAAGGACATTGGTATTAAATTTGAAGAACGTTTTGCAGGCAAAACTATCGTTCGCGTCAACATCAGCGATGCAGTGAAACGTGCCGACGCCATCATGAACAAGATTGGCGCGCATCTGGCGCAAACCGCTTAACTTTTCATTTTTAGAGCCTGCTTCATCAGGCGTTATCGTTGCAGGCAGTTTGAACACGGACAGCGCGCAGGAACCCGAGCGTACACGCAGTACGTGAGGGGCGCGAGCACTGCCCTGGCTCAAAATGACAAATAAGATAGCTTGATGGACAGGTTCCAGGGAGTTCCTCATGACTAACCGTATCCAACGTTTAAAAAACGCTCTGTTTCAGAACAACCGTGAAATTTCGCTTGAGCGTGCGCTGTTATATACCGCCAGCCACCAGCAGACGGAGGGAGTGCCGGTTATTCTGCGTCGGGCGAAAGCCACCGCATATATTCTTGAGCACGTTGAGATTTCGATTCGTGATGAGGAACTGATTGCCGGAAACCGTACCGTTAAACCGCGTGCGGGCATTATGTCGCCGGAAATGGATCCTTACTGGCTGCTTAAAGAGCTGGAGCAGTTTCCAACCCGTCCGCAGGACCGTTTTGACATCAGCGAAGAGGATAAACATCGCTATCGTGATGTGCTGTATCCGTACTGGGAAAAGCGGTCGATGAAAGATTTCATCAACGGTCAGATGACCGATGAGGTAAAAGCCGCCGTCAGTACCCAGATTTTTAGCATTAACCAGACTGACAAAGGTCAGGGACATATCATTATTGATTATCCACGCCTGTTGAATCACGGGCTTGGCGAGCTGGTAGCGCAGATGCGGGCGCATTGTCTGCAGCAGCCGGATAATCACTTTTATCAGGCTGCGCTGTTGCTGCTTGAGGCTTCGCAAAACCATATTCTGCGTTACGCTATGTTGGCAGAGAAGATGGCGGAAAGCTGCCCGGATGCGCAGCGACGCCAGGAATTACTGACGATTGCTGAAAACTCCCGGCATAACGCCCAGAGCAAGCCGCAAACCTTCTGGCAGGCATGTCAGCTGTTCTGGTACATGAACATTATTTTGCAATATGAATCCAACGCCAGTTCGCTTTCACTCGGACGCTTCGACCAGTATATGCTGCCGTTTTATCAGGCTTCGCTGACGCAGGGGGAAGACCCGGCATTCTTACAAGAGATCCTCGAATCCCTGTGGGTAAAATGTAATGACATTGTGCTACTGCGATCCACCAGCAGCGCGCGCTATTTCGCTGGCTTCCCAACAGGCTACACCGCGCTACTGGGGGGATTAACGGAGAATGGTCGTAGTGCGGTAAATGTACTGTCTTTCCTCTGTCTTGATGCGTATCAGAACGTACAGCTGCCACAACCAAATCTCGGTGTGCGCACGAACGCGTTGATCGATACACCGTTCCTGATGAAAACAGCACAGACCATTCGTCTTGGTACCGGTATCCCGCAAATCTTTAACGATGAAGTGGTGGTGCCCGCGTTTCTGAATCGCGGTGTTTCGCTGGAGGATGCGCGGGATTACGCGGTAGTAGGCTGTGTCGAGCTGTCTATTCCAGGCCGAACATATGGTTTGCACGATATCGCCATGTTTAATCTGCTGAAAGTGATGGAAATATGTCTGCATGAGAACGAAGGCAACCGCACGCTGACGTACGACGATCTCCTGGCGCATATTCGTGCCAAAATCAGCCACTACATCACGTTGATGGTCGAGGGCAGTAATATCTGTGATATCGGTCACCGTGACTGGGCGCCGGTGCCGCTGCTCTCCTCGTTTATTAGCGACTGTCTGGATAAAGGGTGCGATATTACCGACGGCGGCGCGCGGTATAATTTCTCCGGCGTACAGGGGATCGGTATTGCAAACCTGAGCGATTCGCTGCATGCGCTCAATGGGCTGGTATTCGAACAACAGCGCTTATCTTTTGATGAGCTTTTGTTGGTGCTAAAAGATAACTTTGCTACCCCGGAAGGCGAGAAAGTTCGCGCCAGGCTGATCAATCGCTTCGAAAAATACGGCAACGATATCGATGATGTAGATAACATCAGCGCCGAACTGCTGCGTCATTACTGCAAAGAGGTAGAGAAATACCAGAATCCACGCGGCGGGCAATTTACGCCGGGTTCGTATACCGTCTCTGCGCACGTGCCGCTGGGTTCGGTCGTTGGGGCAACACCGGATGGCCGCTTCGCCGGGGAACAACTGGCAGATGGGGGCCTGTCGCCGATGCTGGGACAGGATATGCAAGGACCGACGGCGGTATTGAAGTCGGTCAGCAAGCTGGATAACACGCTACTTTCCAATGGGACGTTGCTGAATGTGAAGTTTACGCCAGCCACACTGGAAGGTGAGGCCGGTTTACGCAAGCTGGCGGATTTTCTGCGGGCATTTACCCAGCTCAAGCTCCAGCACATCCAGTTTAACGTGGTAAATGCCGACACATTGCGCGAAGCACAGCAGCGCCCGCAGGATTTCACCGGGCTGGTGGTGCGCGTGGCGGGTTACAGCGCCTTCTTTGTCGAGCTGTCGAAGGAGATCCAGGATGACATCATTCGCCGCACCGCGCATCAACTGTGAAGTAATTGACCCTCGTGGCGAGGAAGTCGCGCGTATATTCAACATTCAGCGTTACTCACTGAATGATGGGCAGGGTATTCGTACGGTCGTCTTTTTTAAAGGCTGTCCGCATACCTGCCCTTGGTGTGCTAACCCCGAATCACTCTCACCGCGTATTGAAACGGTACGGCGGGAGAGTAAATGCCTGCACTGCACACCCTGTCTGCGTGATGCTGACGAGTGCCCCTCCGGTGCGTTTGAGCGTATTGGTCGTGATATCACGCTGGACGAGCTGGAACGTGAAGTGATGAAAGATGATATTTTCTTTCGCACCTCTGGCGGGGGGGTGACGCTTTCCGGCGGTGAAGTGCTGATGCAAGCGCCCTTTGCCGCACGATTCCTGCAACGTCTGCGGCGCTGGGATGTGCGCTGTGCAATTGAAACGGCTGGCGATGCGCCGGCCGGTCGCTTGTTATCGCTGGCAAAAGAGTGTGATGAGGTGCTGTTCGATCTCAAAATAATGGATCGAGATTTGGCACGTGAGATCATCAACATGAATCTGCCGCGTGTGCTGGCGAATTTACGGCTATTGGTGGAGGAAGGGGTTAATGTCATACCTCGCCTGCCGCTGATTCCAGGCTTTACGATGAATTCAGATAACACGCAGCATGTGTTGACGATGTTGTCATCACTAGGCATAAAGCAGGTACACCTGCTACCGTTTCATCAATATGGCGAGCCAAAATACAGCCTGCTCGGTATGCCCTGGTTGATGAAAGAAGTGCCCGTACCGACGGCGCAAGAGGTGGATAGTATACGTAAGATGGCAGAATGCGCCGGATTTCAGGTAACAGTAGGAGGATAGTATGACCATCGCACCTGTACGATATCTGGTTGCTGTCACCGCGTGCGTAAGCGGCGTGGCCCATACCTATATGGCAGCTGAGCGGCTGGAGAAACTCTGCCAGCAAGAAAAATGGAGTATCAAGATCGAAACTCAGGGCGCATTGGGTACCGAAAATCGCCTGACGGAAGAGGATATTAACCGCGCTGATGTGGTGTTGCTGATTACTGATATTGAACCGGCAGGAGCAGAGCGTTTTACGCAGAGCCGATACGTTCAGTCGGGCATTAGCGCATTTCTGCGTGAGCCGGATCGGGTGATGAGCGCCGTGCGAAAGCTGTTTTCAGCGCCACAGCATACGCATCTTACTCTGGATTAGCTTCTTTCTCCGTCAATTGGCTGTGGTACTGCCGACGGTATTCTGATGGCGAACGTTCGGTATTTTTGCGAAACAGGCGGCAGAAGTAGTTGCTGTCAACAAACCCACAAATGTGCGCCACCTCTTTAATCTTCAATTCGTAACCCTTCAACAGCGTTTTTGCGTGTTCCAGTCGCGTGTGGTTCAGGTATTCGTTAAAACCGATAGCGCCCGTTTTTTGAAAAAGGTGGGAAAGATAATTGGGTGAGATGTAGAACGCCTGCGCGACGGATTCTCGGGTGAGCGGTGAAGCGTAGCGTTCGTCAATATAGTTGCGAATGGCTTCGAAAAGCGCCTGACTGCGTGATGCGGTTTGGATCTGGCTGCCGAGCAAATCGCGGCAGTGGCTCAGCAAGCTCGCAACGATTAGCCTGGCGGTTTGCTGCTCCTGCGGCTGCATCTGCATTTCATTGAGCGTTTGCAGCAGAAATGAGCCAATACGCGGTCCACGCCGCGCGACGTGCTGACGGGTAAGGTTTTGATATTGCTTACCGTCCCACTGCACGATGCTAAAACCCAGTTGCTGTTTGCCAAATAAGATACTGAGCGTGGTCACCGGTGTGAGCCACTGTGGAAAGTTCCAGCCACCAGCCGGAACGAACAAGGCATCGTAAGGCTGTAACGTCGCGGATGCGCCAGCAACACCGTTATCGGTGAATTCACCTTCCAGCACAATCTCCAGTCGGGGAAAATCGACCTGATACGCCAGTTCCGGCGTTGAGCTACTGGTGCTGGCAAAGTAAATCTGGCGCAGCGGCGTGGGGCCGTTGATCAGGCGAGAGAGCAGGTGGCTGATGTCGTGATACATGTTAATCCCTTGCAGGCAGCAGACAGGGAAACAGTAACGTTGAAAACAATCGCCCTCAAGTGATTATTGCCGGATGGCGGCTAATGCCTTATCCGGCCTACAAGTCTTTGCGAGCTGTAGGCCGGATAAGCGTAGCGCATCCGGCAGACTGTTACTGATTACCGATTTGATCGCCGTAAGGCAGGGTATCGTAATCAATCAGGGCATTCTTTTTGTACGGGTTGCCAATCCAGCGGGTCGTCTCTTTGAACTGCGGGCTGGTAATGGCACGAGTTGGATCGAAACCATCATAGGTGAAGCCCGCTAAATCAGACCAGGTGTGGATAAGCTCTGAGCTGCTGTATTTACGATTCACATCCTGTGAGAAGTCACGCGGGTGTGCAGCCTGCCATTTTTCCGAGGTCCACAGCAGGAACGGCACCGTATACATATGACGCGTTGGGTTGTCTTCATTACGACCCTGCGTTTTATGCGGCGGCGTATCGTATACCTCTTCTCCATGATCGGAGAAGTACAGCAGGAAGCCGTTCGGATCGGTCGCTTTATAGTCTTTGATCAGACTGGCAATGATATGGTCATTGTAAACATTCGCGCTGTCGTAATCGTTGTAAGCTTCCAGCTCATCGTCACTCAGGCCAGCGGGCACATTGTCGATATTATTGTCGAACTTACCCTGACCATCCGGATAGCGGAATTTGTACTTAATATGCGTTCCCAGCAGGTGCACGATGATGAACTTTTTCGGTGCAGGGTCAGCCAGTACTTCTTTAAACGGTGCCAGCACGTTGCTGTCATATTCGCGTGCACTTTGTGTACGCTGCTGGTTCATATAGAACTGTTTATCCGTCTGCTTAGAGAACACTGTCAGCATGGTGTTGCGGGCAGTCATCGTCTGCTGATTGGTGATCCAGAAGGTTTTATAACCTGCCTGTTTCATCATGTTCATCAGGGACGGCTGAGTCAGATACAGATCCGGGTTCTTCTCGTTAGCGAAGGTCAGCGCCTGCTGCAGGATTTCAATGGTGTACGGACGGGAGGTCACGACATTATTGAACACGGTGAAGTTAGGATCGGATTTATGCAGCGCATCCAGTTCCGGCGTTGTTTCGCGTGGGTAACCGTACAGGCTCATGCGGCCACGTTGCGTTGATTCGCCAATCACCAGTACCAGCGTACGCGGTGCATCACCTGAGCTGTCTTTAAAGTTGGCCAACGGCGGTAGGGCATTGTTCTCATTCAGCAGGCTGTTCAGCGCGGTCAACTGCTGACGATACTGATAATAACCGGAGATGAATTGCCATGGCGCAGCTGGTTCCATGCGTGAGGCGAGACCATTCAACGTTTTTTCAAATGGTTTATGTTTGATAAACGTGTTCACCGTCATCGGATGCAGAATCAAACCGTATAACAGTGCAAACGACACCAGATAGCGCCAGGGTGATGGAATATGCACAGGACGCAGACGTGTCCATAGCAGAATTGCCACAGCTGTATAGGCCAGCGCAATTAAGACAATCTTCAGACTGAAATATTGGCTCAGATATTCGCTGGCTTCGTTCGCATTGGTTTCAAACATTACGTACAGAACGCTTTGCGAGAACTCTTGTCCGTAAATGACGTAATAGCTTAGAGCAGCCAGCGAGGCCGCCCATAGCATTACGCCAATGACGGCAGCAATAACGCGGATACGGTTTGGAAATAAGAATACCGGAATCAACCACAGCGAACTGAACAGTAAGGAGTCGCGTAAACCATTAGTTCCGCTATAGCCGGATAAGAGAATAACGACCTGGAGTAAACTGGAAAAAAAACAAAAATAGAGGAGCGCCCAACCCAGGGCTTTCCAGCTAAATTTAGGTTTAGACTGGGGGTGTAAGGATTGCATAATGTAAGCCTGTCTTTAATTGTAGCGCCAAGAGTAGCACTTAAACATTAAGAGGAACTGAAGCATCACGATCTTAGGATCGTGTTTTGCCATCTATATATTCATTTAGTGAATATATTCGAGGGGGAATATATTGAAAATGAAGTGGTTGTAACAGCGGTTTTTGCCGTCGCCTCCGAATAATAGCACGAAGGCGACGGGGGAGGGATGTTAGCCTGTATTACGCATACCAGCGGCGACACCAGCGATTGTGACCATCAATGCTTGTTCCACGCGAGGGTCCGGTGCATTGCCTTGCTCTTCCGCCAGGCGTGAGCGGTGTAACAGCTCTGCCTGTAATACGTTTAGCGGGTCAGTATAAATATTTCTTAACTGAATGGACTCGGCAATCCACGGCAGGTCGGCCATCAAATGTGAGTCGTTGGCAATCGCCAGTACGACATCGATATCTGCTGCCAGGCGTTGGCGTAGCTCTGCACCCAACGGCCACAGATCTTTTTTGACCAGGCGCTGATCGTAATACTCTGCCAGCCACAGGTCTGCTTTCGCGAAAACCATTTCCAGCATGCCAAGGCGTGTGGAGAAGAATGGCCAGTCGCGGCACATGGCTTCAAGTTCGCTTTGCTTGCCGTCTTCAACCACTTTTTGCAGCGCGGTACCTGCACCCAGCCAGGCCGGGAGCATCAGGCGGTTCTGCGTCCAGGCGAAGATCCACGGAATTGCGCGCAGAGACTCTACCCCGCCGGTCGGACGGCGTTTTGCCGGACGTGAACCGAGCGGGAGTTTACCCAGTTCCTGCTCCGGTGTAGCTGAGCGGAAATAAGGGACGAAGTCTTTGTTTTCACGCACATATCCACGATAGAGCTCGCAGGAAATATCGGAAAGTTCATCCATGATATGACGCCAGCTATCTTTCGGTTCTGGCGGTGGTAACAGGTTGGCCTCCAGAATTGCTCCGGTATACAGCGACAGGCTGCTGATGGTCACTTCCGGCAGGCCGTACTTAAAGCGGATCATCTCCCCTTGTTCTGTCACGCGCAGACCACCTTTCAGGCTGCCCGGCGGTTGAGAGAGTAGCGCCGCATGGGCAGGCGCGCCGCCGCGACCAATGGAACCACCGCGACCGTGGAACAGCGTCAGTTCGATACCGGCTTTTTCGCAGGTTTTGATTAGCGCGTCCTGAGCCTGGTATTGCGCCCAGGAGGCCGCCATCACGCCCGCGTCTTTTGCGGAATCAGAGTAGCCAATCATGACCATCTGTTTGCCCTGAATAAATCCGCGGTACCAGTCGATATTCAACAGTTGCGACATGACGTCATCGGCATTGTTGAGGTCGTCCAGCGTTTCAAATAGCGGAGCGACCGGCATAGCAAAACCAATTCCGGCTTCTTTCAGCAGCAGATGCACGGCCAGCACATCCGACGGAGTTTTCGCCATCGAGATAACATAGGCGGCAATGGAGCCATATGGGGCTTCGGCAATGACCCGACAGGTGTCGAGCACTTCGCGGGTGTCGTTGCTCGGTTCCCAGTTACGCGGCAGGAGCGGACGCTTGGAATTCAGTTCGCGGATCAGGAAAGCCTGTTTATCCGCTTCCGACCAGTTTTCGTAGTCGCCAATGCCCAGATAACGGGTCAGTTCGCCCAGGGCTTCAGTATGACGGGTGCTTTCCTGACGAATATCAATACGCACCAGCGGTACACCGAAACACTTCACGCGCCTAAGGGTGTCGAGCAATTCGCCATTGGCGATAATGCCCATGCCACAGGCCTGTAGAGACTGGTAGCACGCGTATAGCGGGTCCCAGAGCTGTTCGTTTTGGGTGAGAAGTCCCGCAGGTTTCGGCAATTTCTCGCCTTTCAGACGGGCTTCAAGCCAGGCCTGGGTTGCCATCAGACGAGAACGCAGGGTTTTCATCAGATAGCGATAAGGTTCAGCTGCACCTTCTTCGCCTACCAGCGCCATCAGCTCCGGCGTGGCATCCACCATCGACAGCTCAGAAATCAGAAACTGGATGTCTTTCAGGAACAGGTCTGTCGCTTTCCAGCGGCTAAGCAGCAGCACGTGACGGGTGATATCTGCCGTTACGTTCGGGTTACCATCACGGTCACCTCCCATCCAGGAAGTAAATCGAACCGGGACAAAATCAACCGGCAGCTTATAACCCAGATGCTCTTCCAGTTGTTCATTCAGCTCGCGCAGGTAGTTCGGCACACCTTCCCACAGGCTGTTTTCAACTACCGCGAAACCCCATTTGGCTTCATCAACCGGGCTTGGGCGCAGCTTGCGGATCTCATCCGTATGCCAGGACTGAGCAATGAGCTGACGCAGACGGCGCATCAGTTGGTTGCGTTCATAATCGACGAGGTCTTTGTTATCAAGCTGCTTGAGGCAGGCGTTCACTTCACCCATTTTATGGATCAGCGTACGACGAGTGATCTCGGTCGGGTGGGCGGTGAGTACCAGCTCCAGAGAGAGTGATTCTACGGCTTTCTTGATGGTGGCGTCATTGAGGTTGGGCTGCTCTTTCAGTTTACGCAGAGTGCGAGCAATCACTTCCGGGTTGCTGGCTGCTTCGCCTTTTGGCGAAATGCTGTGGTATTGCTCGGCGGTGTTGGCCAGGTTCAGGAACTGGCTAAATGCGCGGGCAACCGGCAGCAGCTCGTCGTTAGACAGATTTTGCAGTGTGGTGAGCAATTCCTGGCGATTAACTTCATTGCCAGCGCGAGATGATTTGGACAGCTTACGAATTGTTTCTACGCGATCAAGAATGTTCTCTCCCAGCGCATCCTTGATGGTCTCTCCCAGCACTTTGCCGAGCATACTGACATTACTACGCAACGCGGAATATTGTTCGTTCATATTAACCCAGACACCCCATCTATTTTGAATATGTCCTGTATCTTTCGCGCCTGACTATCACGCGAAATCTTGCGGACTTAACTTTTTAGCCGTCTTTTATAAAGCCACGTAAAACACGTGACGTCAATTGCTGCGAAATCGGTTCAGCAAACGAATAAATGCCGTGAATTTACGTTATTTAATTCACATCCAATCAAATAAGCGTTGCTTATGGAAATGTTAAAAAATCACCCCGCTTACCACTTAAGGATTAGCGGGGTGACAAGTAGTTAATGCCAGCAAAAATGATGCACAACCTGGGTGATTAATTCGCGAGTTGGCTTAATAAAGCGTGTTTCCAGATATTCATCCGGCTGATGCGCCTGATTAATAGAACCTGGACCCAATACCAGCGTCGGGCAAAGCGTCTGGATAAATGGCGCTTCGGTGCAGTAGTTCACCACTTCAGTCTGTGCGCCCAGCAGTTTCTCAACCACCTCCACCAGTTGATGGTCAGGCGGACACTCATAGCCTGGAATCGGCGGATGCAGTTCCGATACGGTCAGGCGACCCGGCCAGCGTTCGCTGACAGGGGCCAGCGCTTCGTTAAGTAACCCATTGAGATCGTTTAGCGTCATACCCGGTAGCGGTCGAATATCCATATGCAGTTCGCAGCAGGCGCAGATTCTGTTGGCGGCGTCGCCGCCGTGGATGTGGCCCAAATTTAACGTTGGATACGGAACGGTAAAGGCATCATGGTGATAGCGCGCTTTCAGGTCATCGCGCAGATGCATGATATGGCCGATGGCATCATGCATCAGTTCAATCGCATTAACGCCACGTGCCGGATCGCTTGAATGACCCGATTGTCCCAGAATGCGTATCGCATTAGAGATATGACCTTTGTGTGCACGAACCGGTTGCAGTGAAGTGGGTTCGCCAATAATCGCGCAGTCTGGGCGCAGAGCAGTGGTTTCAGAAAAGTAGCGAGCTCCCGCCATGCTGGTCTCTTCGTCAGCAGTGGCCAGAATGTAGAGGGGCTTTTTCAGCTTTGTGACGTCGACATCACGCAACGCGTCGAGGATAAAGGCGAAGAAGCCTTTCATGTCCGCCGTACCCAAACCATAGAGCTTATTGTCATGTTCGGTCAGGGTGAACGGATCGCGCGTCCAGCGTCCATCGTCAAAGGGTACGGTATCGGTATGACCCGCCAACAACAGACCACCAGCGCCCTGTCCAATGCTCGCCAGCATATTGAATTTATTTCGTGTATCGGGAACCGGTTGGACCTCCACATTGAAGCCTAAATCTTTAAACCAGCCCGCCAACAGAGTGATTAAACCTGCATTGCTTTGATCGAGCGCTTCTTCGGTAGCGCTAATCGATGGCGTGGCAATCAGAGCGCGGTAAATCTCGATAAATGGCGGTAAATTGTTTTTCATTGTTGACACACCTCGGGTCATGATAGTATCAATATTCATGCAGTATTTGTGAATAAAAATACATTAACGTTGAGCGTAATAAAACCCACCAAGTGTAAGGTGAGGTGATAAAGGCTTATACCTGGCAACAGAATCTAAGAAGGTGAGCAGCCCCGATGTTGAATACGCTGATTGTGGGCGCCAGTGGCTATGCCGGCGCAGAGCTTGTGACCTATGTAAATCGCCATCCTGATATGACCATAACCGCTTTGACCGTCTCAGCGCAAAGCAATGATGCAGGAAAATTAATCTCCGATTTGCATCCGCAGTTGAAAGGCATTGTCGATTTACCGTTGCAGCCAATGCCAGATATCAGCGAGTTTAGCTCAGGGGTGGATGTTGTGTTCCTCGCAACGGCTCATGAGGTAAGTCATGACCTGGTGCCGCAGTTTTTGCAGGCCGGTTGCGTGGTGTTTGACCTCTCTGGCGCGTTTCGCGTAAATGACGGCGCGTTCTATGAGAAATATTATGGTTTTACCCATCAGCATCCCGACCTGCTGGAGCAGGCAGTTTACGGGCTGGCGGAGTGGAACGCGGACAAGCTGAAAGAAGCGAATCTGATTGCTGTGCCGGGTTGTTACCCGACGGCGGCGCAGCTTTCGCTGAAACCACTGATTGACGCCGGACTGTTGGATCTCAGCCAGTGGCCGGTAATTAATGCGACCAGCGGCGTGAGCGGCGCGGGCCGTAAAGCGGCTATCTCTAATAGTTTTTGCGAAGTAAGCCTGCAACCGTATGGCGTGTTTACCCATCGTCATCAGCCGGAAATCGCCACTCATCTGGGGGCTGAAGTGATTTTCACCCCACATCTGGGCAACTTCCCGCGCGGAATTCTGGAAACTATCACTTGCCGCCTTAACGCGGGTGTAACTCATGCTCAGGTAGCTCTGACGCTGCAACAGGCGTATGGCGATAAACCGCTGGTGCGTCTGTATGACAAAGGGGTTCCAGCGCTGAAGAATGTGGTTGGATTACCATTCTGTGATATAGGGTTTGCTGTGCAGGGTGAGCATTTGATCGTTGTGGCGACGGAAGACAACTTATTGAAAGGCGCGGCGGCACAGGCGATGCAGTGCGCAAATATTCGTTTTGGCTTTGCCCAAACGCAGTCTCTTATTTAAGGGTGCAACAATGAATCCATTAATTATCAAGCTGGGCGGCGTTTTACTGGATAGCGAAGAGGCGCTGGAGCGCTTGTTTACCGCACTGGTGAATTACCGTGAGTCGCACCAGCGTCCGCTGGTCATTGTGCACGGTGGCGGCTGCGTGGTCGACGAGCTGATGAAGCAGCTGAATCTGCCGGTGAAAAAGAAAAATGGTCTGCGCGTCACGCCTGCCGATCAAATTGACATTATTACCGGTGCCCTGGCGGGAACGGCGAATAAAACCTTGCTGGCCTGGGCGAAAAAGCATCACATCGCGTCTGTTGGTCTGTATCTTGGCGATGGCGACAGCGTAAAAGTGACGCCGCTCGATAAAGAACTGGGTCATGTTGGGCTGGCGCAGCCGGGTTCGCCTAAACTGATTAACACGCTGCTGGAAAGCGGTTTTCTGCCGGTAGTGAGCTCTATTGGTGTCACTGATGATGGTCTGCTGATGAACGTGAATGCCGATCAGGCTGCAACGGCGCTGGCGGCAACGCTGGGTGCGGATCTGATCCTGCTCTCTGATGTGAGCGGTATTCTGGATGGCAAAGGCCAGCGCATTGCCGAAATGACCGCGGCGAAAGCGGAACAGCTGATTGAACAGGGCATTATTACCGATGGCATGATCGTGAAGGTGAATGCGGCGCTGGATGCCGCGCGTACGCTGGGCCGTCCGGTGGATATCGCCTCCTGGCGTCATGCTGAGCAACTTCCGGCGCTGTTTAACGGCACGCCAATTGGTACGCGTATTCTGGCTTAACTATTAATGTGCCGGATGGCGGCTTCGCCTTATCCGGCCTACGTGGGTTTTGTAGGCTCGGTAAGCGCAGCGCCACCGGGCAAAAATATCATATTAAGGAAATTTGTTATGGCACTTTGGGGTGGGCGTTTTACACAGGCAGCAGATCAGCGGTTCAAACAGTTCAACGACTCGTTGCGTTTTGACTACCGCCTGGCAGAACAGGATATTGTTGGCTCTGTGGCCTGGTCCAAAGCGTTGGTAACAGTCGGTGTACTGACCGCCGATGAACAGCTGCAGTTGGAAGAGGCGCTGAATAACCTGCTGGAAGAGGTTCGTGCGAATCCTCAGCAGATTCTGCAAAGCGATGCCGAAGATATTCACAGTTGGGTGGAAGGTAAGCTGATTGATAAAGTCGGCCAGCTTGGTAAAAAACTGCATACCGGGCGTAGCCGTAATGACCAGGTCGCGACCGATCTCAAGCTGTGGTGCAAAGACACGGTTATCGAATTACTGTCGGCCAATCGTCAGTTGCAAACTGCGCTGGTGGTGACGGCGGAGAATAACCAGGACGCCGTTATGCCGGGTTACACCCACCTGCAACGTGCGCAGCCGGTGACGTTTGCTCACTGGTGTCTGGCCTATGTTGAAATGTTGGCGCGTGACGAGAGCCGTTTGCAGGATGCGCTCAAACGCCTGGACGTCAGTCCGTTAGGCTGCGGCGCGCTGGCGGGTACGGCGTATGAAATCGATCGCGAGCAGTTGGCGGGTTGGTTGGGCTTTGCCTCGGCAACGCGCAACAGCCTGGACAGCGTTTCTGACCGTGACCACGTGCTGGAGTTACTCTCCGACGCCTCTATCGGCATGGTACACCTGTCGCGTTTTGCTGAAGATCTGATTTTCTTTAACACCGGCGAAGCGGGCTTTGTTGAACTCTCCGACCGTGTGACTTCCGGTTCATCTCTGATGCCGCAGAAGAAAAACCCGGATGCGCTGGAGCTGATCCGTGGCAAATGCGGTCGCGTGCAGGGTGCGCTGACCGGCATGATGATGACTTTAAAAGGCCTCCCACTGGCATACAACAAAGATATGCAGGAAGACAAAGAAGGGCTATTCGACGCGCTCGACACCTGGCTGGACTGTCTGCATATGGCCGCGCTGGTGCTGGATGGCATCCAGGTGAAACGTCCGCGTTGTCAGGAAGCGGCGCAGCAGGGTTATGCTAACGCCACTGAGCTGGCGGATTATCTGGTGGCGAAAGGCGTCCCGTTCCGCGAAGCGCACCATATCGTGGGGGAAACGGTGGTCGAGGCGATTCGTCAGGGCAAACCGCTGGAAGCGCTGTCGCTTGCCGACTTACAAAAGTTCAGCCAGGTGATTGGCGATGACGTTTACCCGATCCTCTCGTTGCAATCGTGTCTGGATAAACGTGCAGCGAAAGGTGGTGTGTCGCCGCAGCAGGTTGCGCAGGCGATCGACTTCGCGAAGGCACGCCTGTAGGTCGGATAAGGCGAAGCCGCCATCCGGCACTGTGCGCCGTTCTGCCTGATGGCGCTACGCTTATCAGGCCTACCAAACCATAACCCGGCCGAGCTTTGCGACGCCGGGCTTTTTTATGCAAAAAAAATGCGGACTCAAGGTCCGCAAAAGTTCACGTTGGCTTTAGTTATTTCGAGTATGAGAGAAACTCTCAAACGGACAGTAGCTTCAAGGGTTAAAGGGGTACCGTTCCGTTTCTGTGGTGCATTATTAAACAGAAAGCTTGATAGGGATAATCGTTCGTTGCTATGCTACCTATCGCTACGAACTATCGTGGCGATGGAGGATGAATAATGAATATTCGTGATCTTGAATACCTGGTGGCACTAGCCGAACATCGTCACTTCCGACGAGCGGCAGACTCCTGTCACGTTAGCCAACCCACGCTGAGCGGGCAGATCCGCAAGCTGGAAGATGAGCTTGGCGTCATGTTGCTGGAGCGTACGAGTCGCAAGGTGCTGTTCACCCAGGCCGGTTTGCTGCTGGTGGATCAGGCGCGCACCGTGCTGCGCGAGGTCAAAGTGCTCAAGGAGATGGCAAGCCAACAAGGCGAGACAATGTCTGGCCCGCTGCATATTGGTTTGATCCCAACGGTGGGGCCATACCTGCTGCCGCATATTATCCCTATGTTGCACCAGACCTTTCCAAAACTGGAAATGTATCTTCATGAGGCGCAGACGCATCAGCTGTTGGCGCAACTGGATAGCGGTAAGCTCGACTGCGTCATCCTGGCGCTGGTGAAAGAGAGTGAGGCGTTCATCGAAGTACCATTATTTGATGAGCCTATGCTGCTGGCGATCTATGAAGATCACCCATGGGCAAACCGTGACTGTGTACCGATGTCCGATCTGGCGGGTGAAAAACTGCTGATGCTGGAAGATGGCCACTGTCTGCGCGATCAGGCGATGGGTTTCTGCTTTGAAGCGGGTGCTGATGAAGATACCCATTTTCGGGCAACCAGTCTGGAAACGCTGCGTAACATGGTGGCGGCAGGCAGTGGTATTACCTTGCTGCCTGCGCTGGCCGTTCCGCCGGAGCGTAAGCGTGATGGTGTCGTTTATCTGCCATGCATTAAACCCGAACCGCGTCGCACGATTGGTCTGGTGTACCGTCCTGGTTCGCCGCTGCGCAGCCGTTATGAACAGCTGGCAGAGGCCATCCGTGGATCAATGGATGGCCATTTCGACAGTGCGTTAAAACAGGCGGTTTAAGCCATTTAGCGCCGCTACCCGATAGGCTTCTGCCATGGTTGGGTAGTTAAAGGTGGTGTTAACGAAGTACTCGATAGTGTTACCACCACCTTTTTGCTCCATTATCGCTTGTCCGATGTGAATAATTTCGGCCGCGCGCTCCCCAAAGCAGTGGATCCCCAAAATCTCTTTGGTTTCGCGATGGAACAGGATCTTCAGCGTTCCGACACTCATACCCACGATTTGTGCACGTGCCAGATGCTTAAACTGGGCGCGGCCAACCTCGTATGGAACTTTCATTGCCGTGAGCTGCTGTTCTGTTTTACCAACGGAGCTGATTTCCGGAATGGTGTAAATTCCGGTTGGGATATCTTCGATCAGATGCGCGGTGGCTTCGCCTTTTACCAGTGCCTGGGCGGCAATGCGTCCCTGGTCGTAGGCCGCTGATGCCAGGCTCGGATAACCGATCACATCCCCTACGGCATACACATGCGGCAGCGCCGTCTGGTACATACTATTCACTTTGAGCTGCCCGCGGCTGTCGGTTTTCAGACCAATGTTTTCCAGCGCCAGCGAATCGGTATTACCGGTACGGCCATTGGCGTACAGCAGGCAGTCGGCCTTCAGTTTTTTACCGGACTTCAGGTGCATGATGACGCCGTCATCGCAACCTTCAATCTTCTCATACTCTTCGTTGTGGCGAATGACCACACCGCTGTTCCAGAAGTGGTAAGAGAGCGAGTCGGACATCTCCTGATCGAGGAATGCCAGCAGACGATCACGGGTGTTGATTAAATCAACTTTGACGTCCATTCCACGGAAGATCGACGCATATTCACAGCCAATGACCCCCGCGCCATAAATCAGCACATGACGGGGTTCGTGGTGCAGGCTCAGGATAGAGTCACTGTCGTAAACCCGGGGATGCGAAAAGTCGACATCAACAGGGCGATAAGGACGCGAACCGCAGGCAATAACAAACTTATCCGCAGTCAGCGTTTCCACCGTACCGTCGTGACATTCCAGGGCAATCGTGTGTTCATCAACAAAACGGGCATTTCCCTGCAAAATTTCGCAGTGGTTGCGTTCGTAAAATCCTTGCCGCATACGTGTTTGCTGATTAATAACGTTATCAGCGTGGTTGAGAATATCGGCGAAAGAAGAACGAAGGAGTCGGGAGTGGTCGCTGTACAGTGGGTTCTGATTGAATTCAATAATGCGGCTGACGGCGTGGCGGAGAGCTTTCGACGGGATGGTGCCCCAGTGGGTACAACCTCCGCCGACGTTATGATAGCGCTCAATTACCGCGACGCGCGCTCCTTGCTTAACCAGACCCATTGCCGCGCCTTCGCCGCCGGGACCGGAACCTATTACTATTGCATCGTAATCGTAAGAATGTGACATGGTCAGGCTTACCTGTTCTTATACATAAAAGCAACAGAATAGTAACATCGTTGTTGAGATAACCCAATTATCGTTGTGCTTTTTTGCGAAGTCGAAGCACAAACTGCGCGTAAACAAACATTCACAAAGCCATGCCAACCGCCTAATCTCTGGTATAGTGCCAGCAAGGTATGTGGAAGGATTCAGACATCGTGATGGGCGTTAGAGCGCAACAAAAAGAAAAAACCCGGCGTTCGCTGGTAGAAGCCGCATTTAGTCAACTGAGCGCTGAGCGCAGTTTTGCCAGTCTCAGTTTACGCGAAGTTGCTCGTGAAGCGGGCATTGCGCCAACCTCGTTTTATCGCCATTTCCGCGATGTGGATGAACTCGGCCTGACGATGGTGGACGAGAGCGGTCTGATGCTGCGTCAGTTGATGCGTCAGGCGCGCCAGCGTATCGCGAAGGGCGGGAGTGTGATCCGCACCTCGGTCTCAACATTTATGGAGTTCATCGGCAACAATCCCAACGCCTTCCGTTTATTATTGCGCGAGCGTTCGGGGACATCCGCAGCGTTTCGTGCAGCGGTCGCTCGTGAAATTCAGCACTTCATTGCGGAACTTGCGGACTATCTGGAACTCGAAAACCATATGCCTCGTGCGTTTACTGAAGCGCAAGCCGAAGCCATGGTAACCATTGTGTTCAGCGCCGGGGCAGAAGCACTGGATGTTGGCGCTGAACAGCGCCGACAGCTGGAAGAGCGGCTGGTATTGCAACTACGCATGATCGCGAAAGGCGCATTTTATTGGTACCGCCGTGAACAAGAGAAGATGACGCACCACTCCGAGTAACGAGAAGGACAAGCAATGAAACAGTCAGGTCAAGATAAAGGTACGCTGCTGCTGGCGCTGGTTGCTGGCTTATCGATCAATGGTACATTTGCGGCGCTGTTTAGCTCCATTGTGCCATTCTCCGTATTCCCGATCATTTCGCTGGTGCTGACGGTGTATTGTCTGCATCAACGCTATCAGAACCGCACCATGCCTGTGGGATTGCCGGGCCTGGCTGCAGCCTGCTTTATCCTCGGCGTTCTGTTGTACAGCACCGTGGTACGCGCTGAATATCCGGATATTGGCTCTAACTTCTTCCCGGCGGTACTGTCTGTAATTCTGGTGTTCTGGATCGGCTTTAAAGTCCGTAACCGTAAACAGGAAATTGCGGAGTAACAGTTGTAGCGGTAGGCCGGATAAGGCAACGCCGCTATCCGGCAATCTGAACAGGTAGCGCTTATCCAGCCTACGTTCTGTCTTACTTCTTGGTTAACAGTACGCCGCACTCCATATGGTGCGTATACGGGAACTGATCGAATAGCGCCAGACGTGAAACATTGTGCGTCTGGCTTAACGTTTCCAGGTTCTTACACAATGTCTCCGGATTGCAGGAGATGTACAGAATGCGCGGATACGCCTGCACCATTTTCTCCGTTTCACTGTCCAGACCGCTGCGCGGTGGGTCAACGAAGATAGTTTCACACTGGTAACTCTTCAGATCGATTCCCTGCAGGCGGTTAAATTCGCGAACCCCGTTCATTGCCTGAGTAAACTCTTCGGCCGCCATGCGGATAATTTGTACGTTATCAATATGGTTAGCCGCAATGTTGTACTGTGCAGCAGCCACGGATGGCTTGGCGATTTCCGTCGCCAGTACGCGTTTGAAGTTTTGTGCGAGGGCTAACGAGAAATTGCCATTGCCGCAATACAGCTCCAGCAGGTCGCCTTTTGAGCCCCTGGTGACATCAATCGCCCACTCCAACATCTGAATATTCATGGCGGCGTTCGGCTGGGTGAAGCTGTTCTCAACCTGGCGATAGATAATCTCTTTACCCGCAACCGGCAAGCGTTCGTCAATGTAGTCCTGATCCAGCTCGATTTTGGTTTTGGTTGCCCGGCCAATCAGATGCACGTTCAGGTTTTTCGCCCGCAGCGCATCCCGCAGCGCTTCAGCTTCCTGACGCCATTCATCATCCAGCTTTTTATGGTACAGCATCGATACCACCGCCTGATCGCTCAGGGTTGTGAGGTAATCAATCTGAAACAGTTTGTGACGCAGGACGTGGTTGTTGCGAACGCCTTCGATCATTGCCGTCATCAGCGTGTTGATAAGCTCACTGGCTGCCGGGAAGCTGTCGACACGGATACGGTTTTTGGTCTGGCTGTCGAACATGATGTGGTACAGATCATCACCTTCATGCCACAAACGGAATTCCGCGCGCATACGGTAGTGGCTGACCGGTGAGCGAAACACTTCCGGAGCCTGTGCATAAAATGGCGTCATTAAGCTCTGCAGACGCACCACTTTTTCAGCTAACTGTGCGTCGTACTGTTCTGTCGGAAGGTGTTCGGGGGTCATGATGCGTCCTGAAAAATAAAAGTACGCGGGGATTGTAGGGATTGCTCATCAGATGTCCAGTCATTGATGATTTCCGATATTGTGATACGCAGTCTGGACAGTGGGTTGTAACAAACTGTAGCATCCGTTTTCCGGTCCTGTGAGTTAAAAGGGAATCCAGTGTGAATCTGGAGCTGACGCGCAGCGGTAAGGAAGGTAGGGGATGAGCGCACCTGGTGCAGACACTGCGGCATGCCGTGGGAAGTTATCGTCTCTTTAAGTTGCCTCCAAGCCCGAAGACCTGCCGGCTAACGTCGCATCTGGCTTTCATCATCGCGTACTATCGGTGGGACCTGCGGCATCCTTCTTATATTGTGGATGCTTTACAATGATTAAAAAATCGTTGCTGTGCACGGCACTTTCCGTCACGGCATTTTCTGGTTGGGCACAGGATACTAGCCCAGATACTCTCGTCGTTACTGCCAACCGTTTTCAGCAGCCTGTTAATACCGTGCTGGCACCTACTGAAATTGTGACACGCGAAGATATCGATCGTTGGCAATCAAAAGATCTGACTGATGTGATGCGTCGTCTGCCTGGTGTGGATGTTGCGCAAAATGGGGGGATGGGACAATCCAGTAATATCTATATCCGTGGTGCAGAAGCGCGCCATACTTTAGTTTTAATTGATGGTATTCCTTTGGCAAAGTCGGGAATTACAGGTATTGCCGATTTTAGTCAAATCCCCCTCTCTTTGATTCAACGTATTGAAATGATTCGTGGCCCGCGCTCGGCAGTCTATGGTGCGGATGCAATTGGCGGTGTTATCAATATCATTACCCAGAATACGCAACCCGGCGGCAAAGTTCAGGTTGGGGTGGGTTCTAATCATTACCAGCAATACGATGCGAGTCTGCGTCAGGAGCTTGGCGAAGATACACTGGCGACGATTGCTGGCTCTTTCACTGATACAAAAGGCTACAACGTCCAACCCGATTCTTCATATTCGGGAGATAGTGACCGTGATGGCTTCCGTAATAAGACATTTTGGGCTGGAGTGACCCACAAATTTACTGACGAATTATCCGCTTTTGTTCGTGGTTATGGTTATAGCAACAATACGGACTATGATGCAGGCTATAAAGATGGGGGTGATGAGCACCAGGTTTACAACCACACCTATGAAACAGGACTTGCATGGAATAATGATTTTTACTCCACACAACTTACTGGTAGTTATCAGAAATATAAAGACTATAACTATTCCAGTACGCAAGGCTTGTATCAAGCAGGGACCACACTTGATGATATGACGCAGAAAAACGTCCAGTGGGGCAACAGCTTCATAGTAGGGAAAGGAACGGTTAGTGCGGGTATTGACTGGCAACAACAAAAACTGACATCAGTTGATACGTATAACTCTAATGATTATAAGCGTGATAACACCGGTTATTATCTGACTGCGCAACAAAAGGTGGATACGGTAACTCTTGAAGGCGCGCTACGTGGAGATGATAACGAACAATTTGGTTGGAATGGCACCTGGCAAACAGCAGCAGGCTGGGAATTTGTACCTGATTACCAAGTAACAATTTCCTATGGCACAGGATTCCAGGCGCCTACACTGGGACAAATGTATGGCCAAAGCCGTTTGTATATTACCCCTAACCCTAATTTGGAAGCCGAGAAATCAGGTCAATTTGAAGTCGGATTACAAGGGTTGACAGGACCGGTTAACTGGCGGCTTGCGGCATACCAGAACAAAATTAAAAATCTGATTGATTATTACTCCCCAGATAACGGTATGACAGGGGTGTACTACAATACCCAGTCAGCAACGATTAAAGGTGTAGAGTTAACAGGAGACTTTGATACTGGGCCAGTGACGCATCGTATTAGCATGGGTTATCTTGACCCGCGTCGGGATTCTGATAATGAAGTCTTGGCTCATCGTTCCCGTCAGCAATACAAATACCAACTGGATTGGACGATGCTCGGCTTTGATATGGATTTGTCCTATCAATATTATGGCAAGAGTTACAATAATAACTCGAATCAGTTTTCCAGCACACAGCGTCGTATGCCGTCGTATAGCCTGTTAGATATCTCTGCCTCATATCCAATCACCTCACAGCTGACAGTTCGTGGTAAAATCGCCAACCTGTTCGATAAAGATTACGAGACAGTTTATGGCTACGCAACTGCAGGACGGGAATACACCTTGTCTGGCAGCTACACCTTCTGATCCCCGTCCCACCGTGCTGGTGTTTGATTCCGGCGTCGGTGGGTTGTCGGTCTATGACGAGATCCGGCGTCTTCTGCCGGATCTCCACTATATCTACGCTTTCGACAACGTCGCCTTTCCTTATGGAGAGAAGAGCGAGGAGTTTATCGTCGAGCGTGTTGTTGAGATTGTGACTGCGGTCCAGCAGCGCTATCCCCTCTCTCTTGCGGTCATCGCGTGTAATACAGCAAGCACGGTGTCGCTCCCTGCGTTACGTGAGAAATTTGCTTTCCCGGTTGTGGGCGTGGTGCCTGCGATTAAACCGGCAGCGCGACTCACGGCGAACGGTATTGTGGGGCTACTGGCTACACGTGCAACGGTGAAGCGCTCGTATACCCATGAGCTGATTGCGCGATTCGCTAACGAATGCCAAATTGCAATGTTGGGTTCTGCTGAGCTGGTGGAACTTGCGGAAGCGAAGCTACACGGTGAAACAGTTTCTCTGGAAGAGCTGCGGCGTATTCTGCGTCCGTGGCTGCGGATGTCTGAACCACCTGACACTGTAGTGCTCGGCTGCACTCATTTCCCTCTATTACAGGAAGAGCTTTTACAGGTCCTGCCCGAGGGGACGAGACTGGTGGATTCTGGTGCCGCGATAGCGCGCCGCACGGCCTGGTTGTTAGAGCATGAAGCACCAGATGCGAAATCAACCGATGAGAACGTCGCATTTTGTATGGCAATGACGACAGAAGCTGAACAATTATTGCCTGTGCTACAGCGCTATGGCTTTAAAACGCTCGAAAAACTGTCAGTTTAAGTGGTTTTGATGAAAAAATACGCACTCGGAAGATTATTTTAAATTTCCCCTTGTCAGCCTGAAATAACTCCCTATAATGCGCCTCCACTGAC
>NZ_JAOWHQ010000023.1:0-265 GCF_030332565.1 Citrobacter sp. Cpo109 | reverse complement strand
CAGTAAGGATGGTGGAGCTATGCGGGATCGAACCGCAGACCTCCTGCGTGCAAGGCAGGCGCTCTCCCAGCTGAGCTATAGCCCCATCGTAGTTATCTCATTCACCTTAATTCTTGCTGAGACAAGGCGTGGAACGGTGAAGCATACTGAAGTATGCGAGTCGTTTCACAACGCGGTATCAGAAAGAATTTGGTAGGCCTGAGTGGACTTGAACCACCGACCTCACCCTTATCAGGGGTGCGCTCTAACCACCTGAGCTACAAGC
>NZ_JAOWHQ010000022.1:0-48614 GCF_030332565.1 Citrobacter sp. Cpo109 | reverse complement strand
CGGAAGGTTATAAGGCCAACTATCAAAACCTGCCGGACAAAGAACCGGAAGTGGTGGGCTATAAGGGCTGGACCCGGATGTACTGCGATATGGATGCAGGGAAATAATATGAAAGGTGTAATCAGGCTAAACGATCCGCTGGAAAATGGCGGATATGTCAATAAAGCTTCTGGTAGCAAGTTTATGGGAATTCCTGTCGCTTTACAGGGGGATACTGTGGTTTGTATTCTGCACAAAGGTACCTTCCCAATACTTGATTTTGAGCCAACCTGGACAATGGACGGCAAAGGCGTCGTTGTGGATGGCTGTAGGGCCGCATGTGGTTGTGCAATTAAAACCACGCTACCAACGGCGGGGACAAGCAAATGAGGAAATGGAAGATACCAAACAAGAATCCCTATGAAGAACCAGAAAAATTCCCGCTTAATATTATGCTGATCATTAGCTGTGCTATCTTTCTGTTTTTTATAACGTACAATATATTCAGCTGGTTGCAGGACAAGAAAGTTCCTGATGATCTGATATGGAATGCAATAGGTATCCCGTCGCTAATAGTGTTAGCAATCTGGTGTGTGGTGGTAATCACTTACGGTGTTATATCTTTTCCATGTTACTATGCGGGTTATCTTGAGCAGTATGGTATGAACCAGTGGAAAAACTGGGCAATACGGGCATTGCCTCTTTTAGACTATTCATCCATTCTCCCGGTGCCTGAACTGGCATTAAAAATTCAGAAATTAGAGGGTGAAGCGCCAGCAGGTTCTGCAACGCCGTTACGCATTGATATTGAAGTTGACTCAATGGATGACACCAGAGTTGATAAAGTACTAAGGCAGTTGATAGAGCCCCTCAAATGTTCTCTTGTCAGGGATTATCGGCCTTTTACTACCTGGCTATACGTTAAGGGAGCGGATGACACTATCGGCAATAGTTTCAAGGCGGTGCTGGCAAGTCTGAGCATCCCCAAAGATAAGGTCGGAAAAATTAATATTCTTCACAAATGTCCTGATTATTTTTTAATAAATGAGTGGGTTGATTTAAATATTTCTGAAAATAACCTGGTTATTACCGTTGAATTGCATGATGAAAATAATGCTGATTTTTTTGAAAGTGCTAATGCCTTTATTTTTACCAATACACAACTGCTTAAAGATAAAGACACACCTTTATATTTATTACGCATGATGGACAGTACCCCTTACTATCTTGATGAAATCGTAAGTACATATCTTTCTGCACAGCAAGTTGATGTTAGTAAAATTAAAAAACTATGGTTCAACTCACTGGATAAGCAGTCAAAATTCGTATTGTTTAGTGGGATAGAAAACGCAAAAACGAGCATTTTGGCCGATAGTCGATATGAACTGGAGGCCGTCACTGGGCAAAGCACAGAGGTTCAGCGCTGGGTTGTATTAGCGTTGGCTGCGGATGCTGCAAAATATGGTCAAGGCCATCAGTTATTCGCCAGTACATCCGCAGATACTATTCAATCCGGCATAATAGCTGCTAAATATCCAGGATGCTGGCCTGCACTTGATAAGCTGGATTTCCATGATTATTGGAGAGTCATAAAATTGTGCGCAATTATTTTATGGTGTATGGGATTTGTAAGTCTCGTACCACTAGAACTGTTCCAAAGTCACCCCTGGTATACGTTTGCACCTTTGGTTATTGGTATTCTGGTTATTTACACGGCGGTTATGATTTTTTCTTTTATACTGAGTCATAATATAGAAGAGGAAATGGATATTTATTACTCTCAGTTTTTATGAGGTAAGCGCCCTGACGGGCGCTCTTGCTTCTTTGACTCTCTTTGTGGCAGGAGCCTTAGTCGGTTCAGGATTTATTTCACCGTCCAACCCTTATAACTGCCGACGTTGTTTTTATCGATCATCGTCACCGGGATCAGCACGGGTTCTTTCGGGGCGGGTTTCCCCTGCAATATGTCATAGCCGATTTCGACCGCTTTGGCAGCCATCACCTGCGGATCTTGTGCCGGAGTCGCCACAAATAGTGAGTTTTCGCGCTTCAGCGCTTCTTCACCGTCTGGGGATCCATCTACGCCGACAATAAAGAATTCGCTACGCTGCGCCTGTTTTGCCGCCAGATCGGCACCGATCGCCGTCGGATCGTTAATGGCGAATACGCCGTCGATCTTCGGATTCGCCGCCAGCAGCGCGGTCATGATCTCCAGCCCGCCTTCGCGACTGCCTTTGGCGTTTTGGTTATGCGACAGCACCTTGATGTCAGGGTGGCGTTTAAACTCAGTCTGGCAGCCTTCCACGCGGTTCTGGACGGCGGAAACCGGCGGCCCGTTGATGATGACGACGTTGCCTTTGCCTTTCAGGCGGTCGGTAATGTATTTACAGGCCATTTCACCTGCCTGGGTGTTATCGGAGGTAATGGTCGCGTCTGCGCCTTCCGCTGCCACGTCAACGGCAACCACCACGATCCCGGCGTCTTTCGCGCGTTTTACCGCCGGGCCGATGCCCTTGGAGTCGGCGGCGTTAAGGATAATCATGTCGACTTTGGCGGCAATAAAGTTGTCGATCTGCGACACCTGTTGCCCCAAATCGTAACCGCTGGAAACCAGCGTTACTTTAACGCTATCACCTGCCAGCTTGCGTGCTTCCAGCTCCGCGCCTTTGGTGATCTGCACGAAGAACGGGTTGGCCAGATCGCCCACCGTAACGCCAATCGATTTCAGTTCTTTTGCCTGCACAAACGGAGCTGCAGCAAGCAGGGCGCCAGCACAGAGCGCGGTCACTAATGGCTTCAAACGCATACTCGTTTCCTCACGTAGGGTATTGTTGTTATACGCCTGATGGCGCTGCGCTTATCAGGCCTACGAATGAGCAGGCCAGTAAGCTTGTCTATGCACTTTGATGGTGTCGGGTACGGTATTTGTCGATTAGCACCGCTATGATGATCACCGCCCCTTTGATCACCAGTTGCCAGAAATAGGAGACGCCCATTAGCGTCATGCCGTTATTGAGCGTGGCGATTATCAACGCCCCCACCAGCGTGCCGGTGATGGTGCCGATCCCGCCAACAAAGCTGGTGCCGCCGAGGATCACCGCCGCGATGGCGTCCAGCTCGTAACCCATACCTAAGTTGCCGTTGGCGCTATACAGCCGCGAGGCGCTCATCACCCCGCCAAGACCTGAGAGCAAACCGCTCATGCCGTAGACGAACAGCAGCACCAGCCACACTTTGATCCCGGTTAAACGTGCGGCCTGCATATTGCCGCCGACCGCGTAGATATGAACGCCGAGCGTGGTGCGGCGCAGAATGAACCAGCACACCACCACCACCGCCAGCGCAATGACCACCAGCCACGGAACCGGGCCGAGATAGTTGTTACCGATCCACTCAAAGCTGATATTGGAGTTAATCACCGTTGTACCGTCGGCCAGCAGATAGGCCGCGCCGCGCAGCGCCGTATAGGTTCCAAGCGTGACGATAAACGGCGGTAGTCCGGCAAAAGCGACCAGCGCGCCGTTAAATAATCCCAGCACCAGGCCGAGCATCAGCGCCGCCGGAATTGACAGCATGGCAAGCTCAGGAATAAGAGAAACGACCATGGCTGCGACGGCGGTGGTGCCGAGAATCGAGCCAACCGAGAGGTCGATCCCGCCGGTCAAAATAATGAAGGTCATGCCAGCCGCCAGCACGATGTTGATCGACGCCTGACGGGTTATATTCAGCAGGTTGCTTTCGGTAAAAAAGTTAGGCGCGATAAAGCCAAATACCGCCACAATCAGGATGAGAATCGGTAAGATGCCGACCGTTTGCATCAGATCGCTCATCAGCATTTTTTTTGCGGAGGCGGATTTCACCACCTGCTGGGGAGGGGTTGGATTATTCATGGGGCACCGCCTGATGGTGGGAGTCGTTCACGCCGGTAGCCAGCGTCATAATATTTTCCTGGGTAATACTTTGTCCGTTCAGCTCGCCGGCAATGCTTCCTTCCCGCATGACGTACACGCGATCGCTCATGCCGACGACTTCCGGCAGTTCGCTGGAGATCATCAGGATCGCTACGCCTTTGCGCGCCATATCGTTCATGATCCGGTAGATCTCGCTTTTGGCGCCAACATCCACGCCGCGCGTGGGTTCATCGAGGATCAAAATACGTGGGCCGATCGCGACCCAGCGTGAAATCAGCAGTTTTTGCTGATTTCCGCCAGACAGCCCGCCCGCGCGTACCTGTGCGTGCGGCACGCGGATGTTGAGCAGCTTGATGGCGTCATCGGAAATAGCCTGCGCCTTTTTGCGATCGAGCATGCCCCAGTTGGCGTCACGCTCCAGCGTTGCCATGGTGATGTTTTCTGCCGCTGCCAGCTCTAAAAATAATCCCTGCTCTTTGCGGTTTTCCGTCAGAAAGCCAATGCCGTGGTCAATCGCCTCGCGCGGGGAGTGGATCACTACCGGTTCACCGTCTACTTCAATCATGCCGCCGATGGCTTTACGAACGCCAAAAATCAACTGAGCCAGCTCAGAACGCCCGGCACCGACTAACCCGGCCAGGCCGACGATCTCCCCGGAGCGTACCAGCAAGCTGCACGGCTGGACTTTATGGCCGTCGGTCAGGTGATGAACATTGAGGCGTGCTTTACCTAAGGGAATGTCGCGCTCTTTGTTGAACAGATCGCTTAACGGACGACCCACCATCATGCGCACCAGCTCCGAGGCGTTGAGCTTGTCGCGGGTCAGGCTGCCAACATATTGTCCGTCGCGCAGGACGCTGACGCGGTCCGAGAGTTCGTACACTTCCGCCATGCGGTGGCTGATGTAGATAATCGCCATCCCCTCATCGCGCAGGCGCATGATCAGTTCAAACAGGCGGTGGGTTTCACGTGAGGAGAGGGCGGCGGTGGGTTCATCCATTACCAGAATGCGGCTTTTACGGTGCAGGGCACGGGCAATTTCCACCTGCTGCTGTTCGGCGATGGTCAACGTCATCACGCGGTCGCTGGCCTTAAACTGGGCGCCGAGTCGGTCGATAACTTTCTGCGACTGCATGACCATCTCTTTACGCTGGACCAGACCGCCGCGCGACAGCTCGCTGCCAAGAAAGATATTTTCTGCCACTGTCAGGTTTGGCGCGAGCTGCATCTCCTGATAAATCAGCGTGATGCCTGCGCTAAGCGCGTCTTTTGGCCCGCGAATGTGGAACGGCTGACCGTCAATCAGGATCTCACCGCTGGTGGCGGTATAGGCCCCTGCGAGGATCTTCATCAGGGTACTCTTCCCCGCGCCATTCTCGCCCATCAGGGCATGAATCTCGCCCGGCCAGACCGTTAAATCGACCCCTTTCAGCGCGTAAAATTTGCCAAACGCTTTAGCAATGTTGCGCATCTCCAGAACCGGTGTCCTGCTCATGGCGGATCTCCTGTGGGGTGGCCGATATCAGCAGTCCATCACAGGAATGTAAATGCAAAATGTCAGAAGCCGTTCATATTTGTCATATTGCGATTTTTCTTCACGGAGCGTGATATGCCGCAACCGGGACGTCACTTTTTCGCCAGTGCGCGCGGACGATTGCTGTTCTTCAATCTGCTGGTGGTGGCGGTCACGCTGATGGTGAGCGGCGTGGCGGTGCTGGGTTTTCAGCACGCAAGCCAGATTCAGGAGCAGGTGCAGCAGCAAACCGTTGACGACATGACCGGCAGCATGAACCTGGCGCGCGATACGGCGAACGTGGCGACGGCGGCAGTGCGGCTGTCGCAGGTGGTCGGGGCGCTGGAATACAAAGGGGAAGCGGAGCGGCTGCAGGAGACGCAAAAGGCGCTGAAGCAGTCGCTGGAACAACTGGCTACCGCGCCGCTGGCGCAGCAAGAGCCGGTGCTGGTCGAGCGTATTATCCAGCGCAGTAATGAACTACAAAGCAGCGTAGAAGGGATGTTGCAGCGCGGGCAGCGGCGACACCTGGAGCGTAACGCGTTGCTCAGTTCGCTGTATCAAAATCAAAGCTATTTACGTCATCTGCAAAAGTTGACCGGCGCGCAGGATGATGCGCTGCTGGGGCAGATGGACCGCTTAATTGTTGCCGCCATCGACACGCCCACGCCGCGTTCGGTGGTGAAACAACTGGATGCGGTGATGCCTGCGCTTCCCTTGCGCCATGCTAGTCCGCTGATTAGCGGTATCCTCAACGACTTCAACCAGGAGCTGCATAAGCTGGAGCCGCTCTCTTCCGCGCTGGAGCAGAGCGATTTGGCCATCAACTGGTATATGTTTCATATCAAAGCGCTGGTGGCGATCCTCAACAGCGATATCAATCAGTATGCCTCGCAGGTGGCGCTGATCTCAGAGCAGCGGGTGGCGCAAAGCCATCAGGAACTGCAATCCGGCGCGTTGTTTATTTTAGTGTTTGCGCTGCTGGCGGTGGTGATCACCGGTTTTGCCGGGTGGTATATCTACCGTAATCTCGGCTCCAACCTGACGGCCATTTCACGGGCGATGACCCGGCTGGCGCACGGTGAATCAGACGTCAGCGTCCCGGCCCTGCAGCGGCGTGATGAGTTAGGCGAGCTGGCCCGCGCCTTTAGCGTCTTTGCCCGGAATACGGCGTCGCTGGAGCACACCACCCGACTGCTAAAAGAAAAAACCAGTCAGATGGAAATCGATCGCACCGAGCGTCAGGGGCTGGAAGAAGCGCTGTTGCACAGCCAAAAGCTGAAGGCGGTGGGGCAACTGACGGGTGGATTAGCACATGATTTCAATAACCTGCTGGCGGTTATTATTGGCAGTCTGGATCTGGTGAATCCGGAGTCGCCCGATGCGCCACGGGTCAATCGGGCGCTAAAAGCCGCCGAGCGCGGGGCGCTGCTTACCCAGCGACTGCTGGCCTTTTCGCGCAAACAGTCGTTGCACCCTCATGCGGTGGAGCTGAAAACGCTGCTGGAAAATCTGGGCGAACTGATGCGCCACTCTCTTCCGGCCACGTTGACGCTGGAGATTGAAGCCCAGTCTCCCGCCTGGCCCGCGTGGATTGACGTCAGCCAACTGGAAAACGCCATTATCAATCTGGTGATGAACGCCCGTGACGCCATGGACGGGCAGGCGGGCACGATTAAAATCCGTACCTGGAATCAGCGGGTCACGCGCAGCGATGGGCGCAAGCAGGATATGGTGATGCTGGAGGTTGCCGACCAGGGAAGCGGGATGTCACAGGAGGTGAAAGCCCAGGTCTTCGAGCCGTTTTTCACCACCAAACAGACCGGTAGCGGCAGCGGACTGGGGCTGTCGATGGTCTACGGTTTTGTGCGCCAGTCCGGTGGCCGGGTGGAGATTGAAAGCGCTCCCGGGCAGGGAACGACGGTCAGGCTGCAACTGCCTCGTGCCGTTGTGCCGGTGCAGGCTCAAGTGGAAGCGGTAGCGGTACATGCGGCGAACAGCGGTGAAAAACTGGTGTTGGTGCTCGAGGATGAGGACGATGTACGCCAGACGTTGTGCGAGCAATTACACCTGCTGGGCTACCTGACGTTAGAGGCCGCAAACGGGGAACAGGCGATGCATATGCTGGCGGCTTCATCCGAGATTGATATTTTTATTAGCGACTTAATGCTGCCAGGTGGTTTAAGCGGCGTGGATGTGGTTAACCATGCCCAGGCACATTATCCGCAGTTGTCCATCCTGCTGATAAGCGGTCAGGATTTACGTCCGGCGCATAACCCGGCGTTGCCGGATGTGGCGCTATTGCGTAAGCCTTTTACTCGGGGAGAGCTGGCGCAGGCGCTGTGGAAAAGTGAACAGTCATACCGCTAAGACATTGTCCTCTTCGCATACTATTTTGCGAGCTTCCTTCGGAAAACTAAACCTGCCAAAGAGATTAGGAATTCATCAAGACCAGGGAGCAAACGGGTGATGCTAATCTGAGCAAACACAGCCCGATTAGGATATAAAAGGAATTATGCCAGTACTAACAAGAGGTGATTCGCAGATGATTGTGATGCCGACAACGTATAGCCCGATGGCCGTCGCCCGCTCGTTTAAGGTGGTGGATACGTTTGAGCTTTCCGGGCGTATTCTGCTGGTTATTTATGACAGGCAAACTCCACGCGCAGCAATCATTGAAGCTGATATTGAGATTTTTAATGGCGTGCCTCGCCATCGGGTTCTTGCTGCACTGGATTTGCAGCGTAAACCCTACCTGGACAACGATATTTTAACGGTGGAACGATGTTGGGAAGAGGCGTCTGTGTTTCAGATAGAAGGGATATGTGTTAATCCGTCCGAACGAGATAAAGGGTTGGCGACGCGCCTGTATGAAGCACTGATTTTGCGCTGTGGTGTAACGCTGATTAGCGATTTTGAGCAATATGATGGCGGGAAAATGCTCTGGCAGAAAATTGCGCGTGAGTCTGAATACATCTCAGTTTTTATCCTGGACACGGAGCAAAACGCATTCTGGCCGTATGATGGTTCGAAAGTTATATATGATGGGGGATGTATCCCAGAAGAGCGGATATGGAGCATGTCACCAGATACAAAATGCCACGGTGTTGTTTTGGTGGCAGAGGAAAAACAACGCGCTTACCAGTTGATGGAGCCAGGGGCGTCCTATCGAGTTTGAGATTCCTCCGCTACACCTTCTTTTCTGCGTTGACTAACGTAAAGCCAGTTCAACTTCGGGTCTGGCTTATGAAATGTTATCCCATGCTTTTATTGTTTAGCTTGCTGTCACTGACCACCATGTCAGCGCAGGCGGATATTATTGATGACGCCATTGGTAATATTCAGCAGGCGATTAACGACGCATACAAACCGGACAACGGGCGGGATTATGATGACTCCCGTGATGAAAGCTGGCAGCGCCAGATGAGTGACGACCGGCGCAGGCAATATGACAATCGCCGCCGCCAGTTTGAAGATCGACGTCGCCAACTGGATGACCGTCAGCGCCAGCTCGATCAGGAACGGCGTCAGTTAGAAGACGACGAACGCAGAATGGAAGAAGATTACGATCGTTAGCTGTTACTCCAGAACAATCTCCATTCCGTCATATCCTGCCTCAAACCCAGCGGGAAGCTGATTTTCCATCATCCACAGGTCGAACTGGTGGCTGATGTGCGTCAGGATCACTCGTGGGCAGCGGATGACGTCGTTCAATGCGATAACGGTGTTTAAATCACAATGATTGCGCGGTGGCTCGGCGCGCGGGGCATGGCTGCAGTCGATGATAATCACCTGAGGCTGATTATTGTGGAGAAACTTCAACGTCTTGTCGGGAAGTCCGGCGGTATCGGAGAGCCACGCCACGCGGCTATGTGCGGTCTCCAGCAGATAACCAAACGTCAGCTTTGAATGGTTGAGCGGTAGCGGTGTTACCTGCAATCCTTGCAGGTCGAACACCACGAACGGTGCCACGGTATGGCTAAAATCGAGGATGCCGGGATGCTTAAACAGATCGTCGCAACCCTGTTCATCCGGCGGACCGTACACCGGGATGGTCGTCCCCACGCCCCAACGTAGCGGAAACAATCCCTGTACATGATCCATATGATAATGGGTCAGCAGAAACTGCTGGAAGCTGCCCGCCGGCCAGTCGTCCATCAGATGCGGGATCCCCGCGTCCAGCAGCGTCACCGCATTATTGAACTTGACCACCCCGCTACATGGGCGTCGACGGTATTGTGCCTGTAAGCGTGCTCGTTGGCAGGCCGCGCAGTCGCAGCCAAATGTCGGCACTAGCTGTGCGCCGCCCGTTCCCGTCAGCGTAATGGTCAGACTCATGGCTCCCCCTACAACGGTTTGGTGAAGCGAAAATGGCTCATGGTATAGCCTTCACGCTGGTAAAAACGGTGTGCGTCAAGGCGTTGGGTGCTGGTGGAAAGTTCGGTGACTTCTGCGCCCGCTTCGCGCGCGGTGGCTTCGGCCCAGGCCAGTAACTGACTGCCGACCCTTAACCCTCGTGCCAGTGGCATCACCACCAGTTCCTGAATCTCGCCAATCCAGTTGGCGTGGTGCAGATGAAACTGCAGGTGCAGACCGATCAAGCCGACGACCTGTCCGTCGAGCAGCGCCAGCTGGTAGTGCATATTGGGATCTTGCAGATTTGCGGCGTAGCCAGCGCTAAAGGCCTGCAGATCGAATTGGCCCTGCTTCAACTCACAGACAAGCGCGTAAACCGCATCGGTATCGTATAGCGTGGCGCGGCGTAATTCACAGACAGACATGTTTCTTCTCCTTGCGTCCCATCAGTGTGAGTAGTGTATCGACAGACTGTAGCAAACTTCCATCGTTGTTCAGGACGTGGCAGTCATACGGGGCGTAGCGGGCTGCGCGTTCAAGGCGGGCGGCGATTTCCGTTTCGCTCTCCCGTCCACGAGCCTGCAAGCGCTGGCGTAAAATTGCCGGAGAAACCTGTAAGCAAATGGGGAGTAAAGATGTGCCGTAACGGGCCTGCGCCTGGGGCAGATGTGCACGCGAGCCGTTGACCACCACATCAAAACCGGCGTGTAGCCAGAGGTCAATCTCCACGCCAACGCCGTAGTAGAAGCCATTGGCGTGCCAGCTCAGCGCCAGCAGGTTCTGCCCGGCGCGGGTAAAAAATTCTTGTTCGCTCAGCGCAATATGATTTTCATTCCCGGCGTTGGCGGCGCGGGTGATGTAACGGTGCGCCACCAGCAGTTGCGCCGGTTCCTGCTGGCGGAGTTCGGCCAGCAGACTGTCCTTACCGGAGCCGGATGGCCCCATCAGCCAGATCAGTTTACCCATAGTCAGAATACCCTTTTGCCCTGACGCCAGACGTGATCGATATGGATGTTGCCGCCTTTGCGGTGCGCCAGCACCAGATCCGCGCGTTTGCCTTCGGCAACAACGCCACGATCGTCGAGATTTAATGCCCGTGCCGGATTGCGGGTCACCAGACGAATGGCCTGTGGCAGCGTAAAGCGGTTGGCGTCGTCGTCCGCTACGCGAAACGCCGCATCGAGCAGGCTGGCGGGATAGTAGTCGGAGGAGAGAATATCCAAAAGCCCCAGCTCAGCCAGCTTATGCGCCGCTACGTTGCCGGAGTGAGAACCGCCGCGCACGATGTTGGGCGCGCCCATCAGCACGTTCATACCATGCTGGCGCGAGGCTTCAGCCGCTTCGAAGGTGGTGGGAAATTCGGCGATCACGCTGCCAAGCTGGTGCGATTCCAGCACATGATCATGGGTGGCATCATCATGGCTCGCCAGCGCAATCTGGCGCTCACGACACATCTGGGCAATCGCCGTGCGATTGGGCTGTGACCAACGCGCCGCCAGCGCTAACTGTTCTTCTTCATAGCGGGCCATCTGCTCGTCGGTGAGCGAATACTTGCCTTGATAATACTCGCGGTACTTCTCGCGATTGGCGAACTGACGCTGGCCTGGCGAGTGATCCATCAGCGACACCAGCGTTACCGGCTCGCGGCTGACTAGTTTTTCAAACAGCGGCAGGGTAGTGTGATGCGGCAGCTCACAGCGCAGGTGCAGGCGATGCTCGGCGCGATTGACCCCGCGCTTTTGCGTCTCTTCGACCGCATTGATCATCTTCTCCAGATTTTCCAGACGGTCGCCGCCGTCGCGCACATCGCCAATTGCCACCGCGTCCAGTACGGTGGTAATGCCGCTGGCGACCATTAGCGCGTCGTGGCTGCTCATCGCCGAGTGGGCAGGCCAGTCTACCTTTGGGCGCGGGGTGAAAAATTTGTCGAGATTATCGGTATGCAGCTCGATAAGCCCTGGTAGCAGCCAGCCGCCTTCGCCGTCCAGCGCCTCAGGTAGGCTGCTCGGACTTTCAGCAAATGCGCGAATGACCCCGCCTTCGATTTCCAGCGATCCTTGCACCACTTCATCTTCCAGCACCAGCTTTACATTATTGATAATCATGCTGTTGTTCCCATCAGATGCAGACGATCCGCGACGTGGTCGCGCACGGTTTGATCGTGAAAAATGCCGACAATTGCTGCGCCGCGGGCTTTCGCCTCTTCAATTAATGCGACGACGGCGGCGCTATTTTTGGCGTCCAGCGAGGCGGTAGGCTCATCAAGTAGCAGAATTGGGTAATCGACGATAAACCCGCGAGCGATGTTGACGCGCTGCTGTTCGCCGCCGGAAAAGGTCGACGGCGCCAGGTGCCACAACCGCTCCGGCACGTTCAGGCGGGTAAGCAGGTTAGCTGCTTTGGCTGCACACTCCTCACGGGAGACCCCCAGATCCAGCAGCGGTTGCATCACCACATCCAGCGCGGAAATCCTTGGGATCACGCGCAGGAACTGGCTCACCCAGCCGATGGTTGAACGGCGAACCTCCAGTACTTTGCGCGCCGGGGCCTGCACCAGATCGACCCATTCATCGCTGTGGCGGATGTGGATGCGTCCTTCATCCGGCAGGTAGTTGGCGTACAGCGAACGTAGCAATGTGGATTTGCCGCTGCCCGAGTGACCGTGCAGCACCACGCATTCGCCGCTTTTAACGTCCAGAGTGGCGTTTTGCAGCACCGGTAGACGCACGCCGTTTTGCTGATGCAGGACAAAGGTTTTACTGACATTTTCAACGCGGATCGCGTTCATTTTTAGCCTCTTTAGACATTTTTGCGTTCGATTGCCTGATGCGCTTCGCTTATCAGGCCTACAACCAATGCCGCTCCGTAGGCCGGATAAGGCGTAGCCGCCATCCGGCACAAGCGATGCCGTTCCGTAGGCCGGATAAGGCGTAGCCCCCATCCGGCACAAGCGATGCCGCTCCGTAGGCCGGATAAGGCATAGCCGCCATCCGGCACAAGCGATGCCGCTCCGTAGGCCGGAAAAGGCGTAGCCGCCATCCGGCACAAGCGATGCCGTTCCGTAGGCCGGATAAGGCATAGCCGCCATCCGGCACAACAAAAAATCAGTTCTGCAACACCGACGACACCAGCAACTGGGTATATGGATGATGCGGATCGTCGAGCACGCGATCGGTTAACCCACTTTCCACCACCTGACCTTGCTTCATCACCAGCAAACGGTCGGCCAGCAGGCGCGCGACGCCCAAATCGTGGGTGACAATAACTACCGCCAGATCCAGTTCCACCACCAGGCCGCGCAGCAGGTCCAGCAGTTTGGCCTGTACGGAAACGTCCAGCCCGCCGGTAGGTTCGTCCATAAACACCAGTTTGGGATGGGTGACGAGGTTGCGGGCAATCTGAAGGCGCTGCTGCATGCCGCCAGAAAAGGTGGTGGGCAGATCGTCGATACGCGAGGCAGGGATCTCTACCTCCTCCAGCCAGCGCTGAGCGGTGGCGCGGATGTCGCCGTAGTGACGCGCGCCGGTGGCCATCAGGCGTTCGCCGATATTGCCGCCTGCGGAGACCTGACGGCGCAGGCCATCCAGCGGATGCTGATGCACCACGCCCCATTCGGTGCGCAGCAGACGGCGTCGGTCGGCCTCGTTCATGCCGTACAGCGAACGGTTCTGATACAAAATCTCACCGCTCTGCGGCGTCAGCCGTGAAGAGATCGATTTCAGCAGCGTGGTTTTGCCGGAACCGGACTCGCCGACGATGCCCAGCACTTCGCCTGGCCACAGGTCAAAAGAGACATCGCTGAAGCCCTTGCCCGGCGCGTAGAGATGGGTCAGGTTGTTGACTGAAAGCAGCGGTTGCGTCATTTGCTGAGGGCCTCGCTCTGTTGGCGGCAGTAGTCGGTGTCGGAGCAGACAAACATGCGTTTGCCGGTGTCATCGAGCACCACTTCATCGAGATAGCTGTGGGTTGAGCCGCAGATGGCACAAGGCTCATCCCAGCTCTGCACGGTAAACGGGTGATCGTCGAAATCGAGGCTTTCCACGCGGGTGTAAGGTGGAACGGCATAGATACGCTTTTCGCGGCCAGCGCCAAACAGTTGCAGGGCCGGCATCATGTCCATCTTTGGATTGTCGAATTTCGGGATGGGCGACGGGTCCATGACGTAGCGGTCATTGACCTTCACCGGATAGGCGTAAGTGGTGGCGATATGGCCGAAGCGGGCGATATCTTCATACAGTTTCACCTGCATGATGCCGTACTCTTCCAGCGCGTGCATGGTGCGAGTTTCCGTTTCACGCGGTTCGATAAAGCGCAGCGGCTCAGGGATCGGTACCTGGAAGATGATTATCTGATCTTCCACCAGCGGTGTTTCCGGGATGCGGTGGCGGGTCTGGATCAGCGTCGCATCTTCCGTACGCTCAGTGGTATTCACTCCGGTCACACGCTTGAAGAAATTACGAATCGACACGGCGTTAGTGGTGTCGTCTGCGCCCTGGTCAATCACCTTCAGCACGTCCGGCTCGCCAATCACGCTGGCGGTAAGCTGAATACCGCCGGTTCCCCAGCCGTAGGGCATCGGCATTTCACGTCCGCCAAACGGGACCTGGTAACCCGGGATTGCCACCGCTTTCAGAATTGCGCGGCGGATCATGCGTTTGGTCTGCTCATCAAGATAGGCAAAGTTGTAGCCGGAGAGGTTAGTGGTCACGGGTGGCCTCCTGTTGCAGGCGTTTGAGCAGTTCCAGTTCGGCCTGGAAATCGACGTAATGGGGAAGTTTGAGGTGCGAAACAAAACCCGCCGCCTCGACGTTATCCGCATGCGCCAGCACGAACTCTTCGTCCTGCGCCGGTCCTGTGACCGTTTCATCGTATTCGGCTGCCTGTAGGGCGCGGTCCACCAGCGCCATCGCCATCGCTTTACGTTCGCTCATACCGAACACCAGCCCGTAGCCGCGGGTAAAATGGGGGGATTCATTTTCTGGCGCGACAAACCCGTTAACCATTTCGCATTCGGTCATCAGCAGTTCGCCGACGTTCACCGCAAATCCCAGCTCTTCTGGTACGGTTTCCAGTGCCACATAGCCACTGCGGATTTCGGCGGCAAACGGGTGGTTGCGCCCGTAACCACGCTGAGTGGAGTAGGCCAGCGCCAGCAGATAGCCTTCGTCGCCGCGCATCAGCTGTTGCAGACGTGAAGCACGTGAGCAGGGGTAAACCGGCGGCGTGCGGGTGATGTCGTCGGGTGTCGCGCCATCATCCTCTTCACGCTTTGCCAGTCCCTGGTTGGCCAGAAGGGAAAAGACGTGTGGGGAGGCATCCTGCGCGCCGTCTGCGCTGCGCAGAGACGGCGTTTCGCCATTGGCCAGCAGGGTAAAATCCAGCAGGCGATGGGTGTAATCATAGGTTGGTCCCAACAGTTGCCCGCCGGGAATATCTTTGTAGACCGCCGAGATTCGGCGCTCAAGGCGCATTTCTGCACTGTTAACCGGTTCACTGACCGCCACTTTTGCCAGCGTAGTGCGGTAGGCGCGGAGCAAGAAGATGGCTTCGACGTTATCACCGCTGGCCTGCTTCAGCGCCAGCGCCGCCAGTTCGCGGTCGGCGATGCCGCCTTCGGTCATCACCCGGTCAACGGCCAGGTTCATCTGCTGTTCGATTTGTGCCACGCTCAGTTCAGCAATGGTCTCATCGCCCCGGCGTCGGTTTTCCTGCAGGGCGTGGGCGTTGGCTATCGCCTTTTCGCCCCCTTTGACGGCGACGTACATCAGCACACCTCCACATGGGTGGTTCGCGGAATAGCCAGCAGGCGTTCGCCGCAGGTGAGGATCAAATCGACCCCCAGTGGGAACGGGTGCGGGCGTTCGGTGAGTTCGTGAATCAGGCATTCCGGCAGCTGTGGCGCGATCATGCGCTCTTCGGCAATGCCCGCACCGGTCAGACGCAGCATACGTCCGCCGCTTAAGCCTGCGACCTGCACAATCAGCGTGGCGCTGGTCTCTGGCGCGACGGCTGAACCGGCGGAGAGGGCGTTAAGCTGTTCGCTGCTGATGCGCTCGTCGGTGACGGCAAAGGCCGCCAGCTGCGGCTGATCCACCAGCGGCGCGTTGGTATGAAAACGCAGGTTCTGGCGGGCAATATCGTTATCCATCGACGGCGCCAGCCAGACCGGCGTGTCGCCATCGACCAGGGTCAGCAGCACGCTGGTGGTCGCCAGACCCAGCGGCTGCCAGCCGTGTTTCAGTTGATGCAGGGCGACGATTACGCCCGGTTCGCTCATGGCTTTCAGCAGGCGACGAAAGCTCTGCTGAGCATCCTGAACGGGTAAATTAAAAGCGGTCTGTAAGGTCATGCGTTATCTCCGCGTACCAGCGTGAAGAAGTCGACCCGGCTGGCGTTGACTTCGGCACGGCGTGCGTTAATCAGCGCATCGCGTTCCGCTTCCAGCGGGGCAATTAAGGTTTCCATTAGGTTCTGGAAATGCGTTTGTTCCTGCAGCAGTGCGTCAATCACCGCGCACTGCTCGGCATGTTGTTTATTGCGTCCCAGCAGGTAGCTGTAACCCAGCGTGCCGCTCTTCAGGCGTACCACTGCGCGGGTAAGGGTGGTGTCACCGGCAAAGAAGCGGTTGCCGGTACCGCCCATACGGGCCTGGATCTGCATCAGTCCGCTTTCCGGAGCGCGGATAAGTTCATAGTCCGGCGTCAGCTTGAGCGCGGTGATGCGGGCGTTCAGGGCATCGGCATTGCTGTATGCCAGCGCGCGCATCCAGCGCTGGCGGGTGGCGGTATCGAAATGCATTCAGTGCTCCATAGTGAATTCGATCATGTCGGCGCGGGTCAGGCTGACGGAGTATTCCGCCGCGTGTTCTTCGCCTTCACGGTGGTTCAGGGTGCGCACGCACAGCAGCGGCGCCATATTGGGGATTTCCAGCACCTTGCTCTCTTTGGCCTGCGCACGGCGGGCGCTGATGCGCGTTTGCGTGCGTAGCAGCCTCAGACCGGACTGTTCGCGCAGGTAGTCATGCAGCGAACCGCTGTTGAAGCCTTGCAGCAGCGGCCACAGCGAGAGGTCGGAAAAATAGTGGTCGATCTGGCACAGTGCGATGCCGTTAACCCGGCGCAGGGTGCGCAGGTGAATCACGTTATCGCCCTCGTTTATGCTGAGCGCATCGGCAATGTGGCTGGAGGCCGGACGCAGCACCGCCAGCAGTTTTTCGCTGGTGGGATGGCTGCCCTGGTCCAGCAGATTCTGACTAAAGCGCGCCTGGGCATTAAGCGGGTAATCGAACGGGCGCATCAGCACCAGCACGCCGACGCCCTGACGACGCTGAACCCAACCGCGTTCAACCAACTGGTCAATGGCGCGGCGCAGGGTGTGGCGGTTTACCTCGTAGCGCGCGGCAAGCTGATGCTCGGCGGGCAGATAGTCACCGCAGCGATAATGTTGACGTAGCTCCTGCTCAAGTCTCGCGGCAATTTCCTGATAACGCGTTGGATAACTGGTCGGATGTGTAGACAAGTGCATAGCAATCAATGCCTCGCTAATCAGATAAAGTGCTTACGCAAACGCTGGGAAAGAAAATCCAGCAGGCTGACGGTGACGATGATTAACACCATCAGGGCGCAGGTTTGCTGGAACTGAAAGCCGCGAATCGCTTCCCATAAGGTCACGCCAATACCGCCTGCACCCACCATTCCGACCACCGTGGCCGAGCGAACGTTGGATTCAAAGCGATACAGCGAGTAGGAGATAAGCAGCGGCATGACCTGTGGCAGAACGCCGTACAGAATCTCTTCAATTTTGTTGGCACCGGTGGCGCGAATGCCTTCTACCGGACCTGGCTCAATAGCTTCTACTGCTTCGGAAAGCAGCTTGGAGAGTACCCCGGTAGTGTGGATAAACAGTGCCATCACCCCGGCGAATGGGCCTAACCCGACGGCGACCACGAACAGCATGGCGAAGACCATTTCATTGATGGCGCGGCAGGCGTCCATCAGGCGACGCATCGGCTGGTAAATCCACCACGGGACCAGGTTATCGGCGCACATCAGGCCGAAGGGGATCGACAGCACAACGGCGAGGGCGGTACCCCAGACGGCAATTTGCAGAGTGACGGCCATTTCACCGAGATAGTCCTGCCACTGGCTGAAGTCCGGCGGGAAGAAGTCGGCGGCGAAGGTCGCCATATTGCCGGAATCCTGGATTAGCGTGAGCGGAGCCATTTCGGCACCTTTCCACGAGACTACCAGTACGGCGAGAAGAATGGCCCAGCTCAGCAACGAGAACCAGCTACGTTTGGGCGGGGCGACGGTGATGGTTTGCATGTTTAGCTCCTGGGTGTCGATGTTTCGGGTCTGTTGTAGGCCGGATAAGGTGCTGGCACCGCCATCCGGCATGTAATCCTTTGCATTGCCTGATGGCGCTGCGCTTATCAGGCCTACAATTTGGGCACCAGGGTTACTGCACCGCTTTGGTGACGCTGGTCATAGCGCCCAGTGCGGCGGTCAGACGGTCAAGGTCATCGAGCTGCGCTTTCAGCACCGAGGTTTTGCTGGTTTTCTCTTCCTCGTTCAGCCCTTTGTTGTCCTTCACACCCTGCATCTCTTTAAACAGCGCCAGCTGGCGAATCGGCACCAGTTGCAGATCGCTGGAGGCGCGGAACGGTGCCCATCCCAGGCGTTCCAGTACGGTTTTCTGTTCCGGTGTTTTTCCGTAATTCATAAAGAAGTCGTACACCTTGTCCTTGGTGGTTTCGGAAAGGTTTTTACGCCAGACGATCGGATCGCCCGGGATCAGTGGCGACTTCCAGATAACCTTCAGCTCTTTCAGTTTTTCCGGCGCGGAAGTTTTCAGCTTGTCGAGGTTTTCGGTGTTGTTGGTGGCGACATCGACCTGCTTGTTGGCGACGGCCAGCGCGTTGGTTTCGTGTCCGGCGTTAACGGTGCGTTTGAAGTCGCTGGCGGAGATGTTGTTTTTGGCGAAGACGTAGTAGCCGGGGACGAGGAAGCCTGACGTTGAGTTAGGATCGCCGTTGCCGAAGGTCAGATCCTTACGTTTAGCGATCAGATCGTTCAGGTTATTGATCGGACTGTCTTTGTTAACGATCAACACGCTCCAGTAACCCGGGGATCCGTCGGCGGCGACGGTCTGGGCAAACACTTGTCCGTTAGCGCGATCCACCGCTTCCATTGCCGAGAGGTTGCCGTACCAGGCGATATCAACTTTGTTAAAGCGCATTCCCTGGATGATCCCGGCGTAGTCCGGGGCGAAGAAGGCGTTCACTTTCACGCCCAGTGATTTTTCCATGTCCTTCAGGAACGGTTCCCACTGCGGCTTCAGGTTTTGCTGTGATTCGGTCGAAATAATGCCAAAGTTCAGCGCTTTTTCCTGCTCTTCGGCATGGGCCGGAGTGAGCAGTGTGCTGAGACTAAACATGCTGGTGAAGGCCAGCGCGGCAATTGTTCTATAACTCATTTCCATTCCTCATTGTGGGGATGTCAGGCAGCCTGCGCGTTCTGTTCGACGCGGTTCATGCTGCGGTAGAGATGGTCAAAACGATCGTTATCAAAATGCTGGCTGCTGCCATCAAAGAAGACGTTGCCCTGGCGCAGCGCGACGATGCGTTCGCAGTAGCGCAGGGCGTAATCCACCTGATGCAGCGTGACGACCACGGTGATGCCGTCGGTCTGGTTTATGTCGCGTAGGGTGTCCATCACGATGCGGGCGGATTCCGGGTCCAGCGAGGCTATCGGCTCGTCGGCGAGGATCACTTTGGCTTGCTGCATCAGTGCGCGGGCGATTGCGACACGCTGCTGCTGACCGCCCGAAAGCGTGGAAACGCGCTGGTATGCAAAGTGCGCCATGCCCACGCGGGTCAGCGCCTGTAATGCACGCTGTTTTTGTTCCTGGCTAAACCAGCTAAAACAGGTACGCCAGAATGGCGTGCTGCCGAGCGCGCCAATCAGGACGTTCTCCAGCACCGTCAGGCGGTTCACCAGATTGAACTGCTGGAAGATGTAGCCGGTGTGGGCGCGGCTTTTGCGGATATCGCGCGCCAGGCGGCCTTCATGTTGAACGGTGCGGCCCAGCAGGTCGACGCGGCTACCGGGGGATTTATCACCGGTGATCAAACCGCTTAAATGACGTAAAAGGGTGGATTTGCCGGAGCCAGACGGCCCAAGCAGAGCCACCATCTCACCGGAACAGATGTTCAGATCAACCGCATTGAGCGCCTGATGTTGATTGAAGGACTTGGAGAGTTTCTCGACGCGAATAATCGTTTGCATGATGCGGCCTCCCTAAAAAAGTGGCCCCATCGTGGCGGATTAATGTGACGTTTTCGTTAAGGGATGGTTACTCGACGATGAAGAGTTGAGCGCTATTTGATGACAGTACGGGAGGGCTGGCCTCCCGTTGGATTACTCTGTAGGGGGTTGCTGTTGTTTGACGACGTTGATCATCCACGGCACGCCATACTGGTCGCTCACTTTACCGAAACCGTGGGCCCAGAAGGTTTCCTGCCAGTCCATTTCGATTTTTCCGTTTGCTGCCAGGTTATCAAACCAGCGTTTGCCTTCATCGACGTTTTGCGTGTCGAGCACCAGCGTAAAGCCAGAGTAGTGAGCATTTCCGCCCGGGGCGCTATCGCTCATCATGATGTCACTACCCGCAACGCGCAGGTTGGCGTGGGCGATGGCGGTATCGGGGAATTTCATGCCTGAAGGGCAACCATCTTCGCTATCCTGCGCCGATTTGGGCATTTCACCGAAGTTGATTTTGTAGAGTAGCTCAGCGCCTAACGTTTTTTGATAGTAGGCGATAGCGTCAGCGCAGTTGCCTGCAAAGGAGATATAGGGACTTAACGGCATAATCTTTACCTCAGGTAAAAGAAGCCAATTAAGTGTAGTTAGCGTCTGCAAAAATAAACCAGGCGGGAAGTATGAGCTTCCCGCCTGGCAGAAGAGCTGGTGTTGACCTGATTAGCGTCGCGCTATCAGGCAAATTGCATCAGTTCTTTTTCACAAACTCAGATTTCAGCTTCATTGGGCCAAAGCCATCGATTTTGCAATCGATGTTGTGGTCGCCTTCAACCAGACGAATGTTTTTCACTTTGGTACCGATCTTCAGCATGGAAGAGCTACCTTTTACTTTCAGATCTTTCACGACGGTAACGCTGTCGCCGTCAGCCAGCAGGTTGCCGTTGGCATCTTTAACGATCAGTTCGTCGCTGTCCTGCGCCGGTTCAGCATCGTTCCATTCGTGAGCGCATTCCGGGCAGATGAACATGCCGTTATCTTCGTAAGTGTATTCGGAGTTGCATTGCGGGCAGTGTGGTAATGACATGTGGATTTCCTCAAAAGTCAGCAGGGGCAAATGCGCCCAAAAAATGGCAGATTGCCGAAAAAGGCCGCAATTATACATAAAATCCCTGCTTTTGTCGGGACTACTGCGTGATTACGCAAAATGATCTGCTGTAAAGACCCTCTGCTTTCACCTCAATGAAAGTATGGCGGAATATTTTTTAAGGGAAATTGCTACGCTTAGATATTTAAGATAAGGTGAGGCGAAATATCTGATATTCATAGGTAACATTGCTTAGAAATGCCTAAGTCATTGTGATTGAATATCATTGAACCCCTTAAATTTAGTAGGGGGATTCCGCTGGCATTTTTTAAAACTGAACTACGCTGTTTATCTTTCTTACTTATTTTCATAAGTGAGAGGCATCAGGCCAGCGGTTATACACCAAATTTATTTTAATAATATCAATTGGTTGTTTTGATTTTAATTATTTCTATACGTAATTATAAAAGCCAAAAAATCTATAAATAAAACGATTGGGCTAAATAAAAGCAATGCCATTTGCGTTAAGGAAAAATTTTCCATGCACACACAGACAATATATGAATTAAGTCAGGAAGCGGAACGCTTGCTGATGCTCTCGCTTGAACATCTCAGGCAATTGCAAAAATTGCCCGTGACCTCGTTGGATGATGTCGCGCTAAAACAAGGAGAGCATAGCAGTCAGGTTGTTCAGCCCCTGCATTTCAGCGCGCGTGGCATGGATGTCCAGCAAGCAACGCTCAATAATGAGCTGCGCAAGATTACGCGTCTGGAAATGGTGCTGGCGATTGTTGGCACGATGAAAGCGGGAAAATCGACGACGATTAACGCGATTGTAGGTACAGAAGTTTTACCTAATCGTAATCGCCCCATGACGGCGTTACCAACGCTAATACGCCATACGCCGGGGCAGAAAGAGCCGGTGCTGCATTTTTCACATGTCGCGCCGATCGATGCCTTAATGAAGGTTTTGCAGCAGCGCGTGCGCGAGTGCGATCGCCTGCGTCTTACGCAGACCCTGGAAATTGACAAGGATATGAATGTTCTGCTGCAACATATTGAAAATGGTGTGGCATTTGAACGGTATTATCTTGGTGCACAGCCTATTTTCCATTGCCTTAAAAGCCTCAACGACCTGGTGCGCCTGTCAAAAGCATTGGACGTTGATTTTCCTTTTGCCGCCTATGCCGCGATTGAGCATATTCCGGTTATTGAGGTTGAATTTGTCCATTTGGCCGGACAGGCAAGCTACCCAGGGCAATTAACGCTGCTGGATACCCCGGGGCCGAACGAGGCGGGACAACCGCACTTACAAAAAATGCTCAATGAACAGCTGGTGCGGGCCTCTGCTGTGCTGGCGGTGTTGGATTACACCCAACTGAAATCGATTTCCGATGAGGAAGTGCGTCAGGCGATTATGGCGGTCGGCAAGTCAGTGCCGTTATATGCGCTGGTCAATAAATTCGATCAGAAAGACCGCAACAGTGATGATGAAGAACAGGTGCGGGCGTTGATTTCCGGCACGTTGATGCAAGGCGGAATCTCCCCTGAAAGAATTTATCCGGTCTCCTCAATGTGGGGCTATCTGGCAAACAGGGCGCGTCATGAGCTGACGACGCGCGGGCGACTGCCGGATCATCAGGAGCAACGTTGGGTGCAGGATTTTGCCGAAGCGGCCCTTGGTAGACGCTGGCGTACCACTGATCTTGACGATACGGAACACATCCGCCATGCCGCCGACCTGTTGTGGGAAGACTCGCTGTTTGAACAGCCGATCCAGAAAGTGATCCATGCCGCTTATGCTAATGCTTCGCTGTATGCGCTTCGCTCAGCGTCACATAAGTTATTGAACTATGCACAAAGCGTGCACGAATATCTGGAATTTCGCGCCCATGGGTTAACGGTCGCCTATGACAAACTGCGGCTGAACATCACGCATATTGAAGAGGATATGCAGCAGTTAGAAGTGAGCCAGGGGCGGGTAAGCGATGAAGTCAGCCATGAAGTAGAACTGGCGCTGGAGGCTGCTGCTGCCTATCTCAGTGAGCAACAAACCGAGATTCTTTGCGGGATCAACACGTTCTTTGTCAAAGAAAACGTCCTGATGATGTCACAACACGGTCTGGGGAATGCTGTGAATACGGCAGAAATGACCGGAGAAATGTTGGTGCTGCATGATGAAGGGCAGGCGAAAATTGTGTTAGATAAAATACGCTCGTCCTGTGAGGGGGTATTGCTGGCGGCGCAGGAAAGCATCAGCCGGGACTTAGCCCTGCGTTTTGAACAGCTTGAGTCGACGCTCTCCCGGGCGCTAAATGACGCGATGCGGCCAATTGAACAAAGGGTGAAAGAGGAGCTAAACCACGCCGGTTTTCGTGCGCGGATCCGTTTTCCAGCGTTCCATACGGCGATGTTTAATTTCAATACCCGCCAATTGTTTAACGAGGCCATTGAGCAGGATATTCCGGCAGAAAATGCGCCGTCTACTGGCGGTGTGGTGCGTGACACTTTCTCTCGTTGGCTAAATCAACCCAACTGGGGATGGAATGATTACGTCGAAACAAAAACGCGTTATCTCATAGATATGGGCGCATTGCATAAGAGCCTTGTGCAGTACGTCTCCCAGTTTTGCCAACAAATTCGTAAAGCTTTAGCTGCCCAGGTCGATATTTCCGTTACGGCTGGCATGGCCACATTTTTTGCTGATTTCTCTCTGTGCCTGGCGCAATTGCAGGCGAGTCTGAGTGAGAGTCTGACGCTACGCCAACAAAATGAATCCGCGGTGAATGCAATGAATGAGCAATTGCAGCAGCGCATTACGATTGCGGCATGGCTTTATGAAGATTCCCGTTTGCTGCGTGACGATATCAATACCCTTTTTGCAACCGAGCACACATGACTAACGTTTTACTGGAAGGCCCCGGGAGGACGCTGGAGTGTGTCTACCCGAAGTTTATGGTCGATCTGGTTCAGGGAGATGAAACCAAACGTTTCGGCGGTTTTCTGCAGCAGCAGCAGCGGCTGCGCGCGCGTCTGACGCAGGAAGTGTTATCCCAGACGCAACTGCGTGCGTGGGTGATGGCAGGAGTGTCCAGCGAACATCTGGTGATGCGCCTTAAGCTGGTGGAGAAGCTGGCAGGCATGATTGACCCGGGTCATCTGGCGCTGGTACGGATCGCCGAAGGGCTAATGTTTTTGCAACAAACAGAACACCCGCGTGGGCTTTCAACCCCCGGTCTTTTACAGCAAATAAATTCACTGACTGATTGGTTTACCCAACGCGCGGCGTATAAAGAGAAGGCGCTGACCCAGCGCGGCCTGACGGTTCAGGCGGGCGAGCATAGCGAACAAATTTTTACCCGCTGGCGGGCTGGCGCGTATGACGGCTGGTCGTTACCAGGACGCTGTTTTGTCGCGCTGGAGGAGCTACGTTGGGGAGCTTTTGGTGATGCCTGCCGGTTAGCGAATGCCGATGTGGTGTTAATGCTAAAAGACAACCTGCGAACCATGGCTGCTCAGGCATTGGCGGACAGCGTGAATGCAGCGCCCGCTACGCGTCATTACTATCATCATTGGCTCAGCACGCCAGCTGTCGGCGGATCGGGCGAGTATAACGATATGCTGAGCTGGCTGGGGAGCTGGTGCGATGCGCAACGTCATCCTGTGAGCTGGTCGGTGACGCAGCGTTGGCAAAATGTGGCGCTGGGAATGCCGCGATTGTGTTCGGCAAAGCGGCTGGTCGATGCGATGGTTGAGGAGATTTTTGCACCGACCCTGCTCGTCAATTGAGCAGGGCTGGTGAGTAGGATAAAGGCAGGTTTAGTGGTGCAGAGAGTCTGCCGGGGTGGCCACTGCTTCGTTGGCGACCAGGTTTTTATTAAAACGTTTGGCGTACAGCGCGGTGATAATCGGCACCAGAATGGCGGTGACAATTACGCTGGCGGCAACCAGCGCCGTAGCGGATGCGGCAACCGGTTCGAACGCCGGGTTAATCTGGGCGATAATCACCGGGTTTGCTACCGCAGCACCTGCTGCAGAGGAGGCTGCGACGCCTGCCGTACCGTTCCCGCCACCAATAACACGGTCAGCAATAATCAGCGGAATACCGGTGATGACGATAACCGCGACACCCAGCAGGATACCCAGCAGACCGGTATCAACGATCACGCTCAGGTTAATAGTGTTACCCAACGCGAAGCCGAAGAACGGGATCAGCACCGGTGTGGCTTTGCTGAAGAAAGAACGCAGGTCGTGATCCAGGTTGCCCAACGTAAAACCAATCAGGAACGGTAATACCGCGCCGATGAAATGGTGTGGCTCGAAGGAGGCCAGACCCGCGGAGCCGAGGATCACCATGGTCATTAACGGACCGGATTCCAGAGACATCAACACAAATGCGCCGGACTCTTCTTTGGTGCCGTACTGGTTCATCAGGCTGGCGTACAAACCACCGTTGGTCATGTCCATTGCGGAGACAATTGCCAAAACTGAGAGGCCTGCAAAGAACCCGGTTTGAATACCGGTATCAGGAATAAATGAAGCAGCAATCATTGCCACTACCCACGCCACGGCTATTTTGGTTATTACCAGCGTACCGGACTTGCGTAATACCGTACCGGTCGCCCGTAAATCAATAGATGCGCCGATACAAAAAAACCACACTGCCAGAATCGGTACCGTTCCGCTGATCATTCCTTTGGTAAACGAACCGAAATACGCACCGGTATCCGGGGCTAACGTATTTAACACTGCGCCTAATAACAGAGGAATCAACATCATTCCGCCGGGGATGCGTTCAATCGTGGCTTTAATTTTCATAAACGTCCTCATGTCTTGTCGCTGCTAAAACTCGCGCAAGAGGGTAAAAATTAATAAATTCAAATGGTTACTGGTGTTTCTTAACAAAGAAAATCGCTATCTCTTTGTTTTATAAAATCTAACGCGGCATACGTTGAGCGTGTTGCTGCTCCCAGGGATATTGCGTCTGGAATTAGTTTGCATTCATGGGAACATTGATTCAATCAAAATAAAACGATGTTTTAGTTATCTTCATCACATATTCCGAGCAAAAGTTCTCGGTCGCTCTGATTATTAAAAAAGCTGTGATCTTTTTGTGAAGGGATTAGGTGGTTTTTTTGCTAGCAGAATAATAGTGACCGCTGTGATTGTTGGTGCAATAAAGCGATTTATTTTTGTATTTAATTGTCATTAAATCGCAAGCATTACATGTAAAAAAGCTGACTAAGAATGACCTAATTTACGCATGTTGACGAAATGAAAAACTATATGTGAAGTTGATCACAAATTTAAACGCTGTTAGGGTAAAGAGGTCATTAACCGCCCAATCAGGCGTCAACAGGTTCGGTTGTACTGTGCGTTTCTCGTCAGTGTAAGTAAACCTGCTACGCTTGTTACAGGGAATGCGCCTGTGCGTTCCCCGCTCGATGATGACCCTGACGCATGGGCGTTGGGGGACTCGAACTGGAGCGTGACAGGGCTAAGTCTATGAGGACGAGTATGCTAAAAAGGAAAAAAATAAAACCAATAACGCTGCGCGACGTTACCATCATTGATGACGGTAAATTGCGAAAAGCCATTACCGCAGCGTCGTTAGGTAATGCGATGGAGTGGTTCGATTTTGGTGTTTATGGATTTGTTGCTTACGCATTAGGTAAAGTGTTCTTCCCGGGGGCTGACCCCAGCGTGCAGATGGTTGCCGCACTCGCCACCTTCTCTGTTCCCTTTCTGATTCGACCGCTTGGCGGATTGTTCTTCGGTATGCTTGGCGATAAATATGGTCGCCAGAAGATACTCGCTATCACCATTGTGATTATGTCGATCAGTACCTTCTGTATCGGTCTTATTCCCTCGTATGCCTCAATTGGTATCTGGGCACCGATTCTGCTGTTGCTGTGTAAGATGGCGCAGGGGTTCTCGGTCGGCGGAGAGTATACCGGGGCATCGATTTTTGTCGCAGAGTACTCGCCAGACCGTAAGCGCGGATTTATGGGCAGTTGGCTGGACTTCGGCTCGATTGCCGGGTTTGTGCTGGGCGCGGGCGTGGTGGTCCTGATCTCAACTATCGTCGGCGAGGATAACTTCCTTGAGTGGGGCTGGCGTATTCCGTTCTTCCTGGCGCTACCGTTAGGGCTGATTGGTCTGTACCTGCGCCATGCGCTGGAAGAGACGCCGGCGTTCCAGCAGCACGTGGATAAACTGGAGCAGGGCGATCGTCAGGGTCTGCAGGAAGGTCCTAAGGTCTCGTTTAAAGAGATTGCAACTAAGCACTGGCGCAGCCTGTTGGCATGTGTTGGTCTGGTGATTGCCACCAACGTCACCTACTACATGCTGCTCACCTATATGCCGAGCTATCTGTCGCATAACCTGCATTACTCTGAAGACCACGGCGTGTTGATTATTATCGCCATCATGATTGGTATGCTGTTTGTGCAGCCGATTATGGGGTTGCTCAGCGACCGTTTCGGGCGTCGTCCGTTTGTGATCATGGGCAGTATTGCGCTGTTTGTGCTGGCGATTCCGGCATTTATTCTGATTAACAGTAACGTCATCGGCCTGATTTTCGCCGGATTGTTGATGTTGGCGGTGATCCTCAACTGCTTTACCGGGGTGATGGCGTCAACGTTACCAGCGATGTTCCCGACGCATATTCGCTACAGTGCGCTGGCCGCCGCGTTTAATATCTCGGTATTAATCGCCGGTCTGACTCCGACATTGGCCGCATGGCTGGTGGAAAGCTCGCAGAATCTGATGATGCCTGCTTATTATCTGATGGTGATTGCGGTAGTAGGTTTGATTACCGGCGTGACCATGAAAGAGACGGCTAATCAGCCGCTGAAAGGCGCGACACCTGCTGCTTCGGATATTCAGGAAGCGAAAGAGATCCTCGGCGAACACTACGATAACATTGAACAGAAAATCGAAGATATCGATCAGGAAATTGCTGAGTTACAGGTTAAGCGCACGCGTCTGGTGCAGCAGCATCCGCGTATTGAAGAGTAACGGTGTTATTGCCTGATGGCACTACGTTTATCAGGCCTACGGGCAGCGTTGTACTTTCGTAGGCCGGATAAGGCGCTAGCCGCCATCCGGCGCATGGCCTGGACATTCGTGTTAATGCCTGATGGCATTACGCTTATCGGGCCTACGGGCAGCGTTGTACTCAGTAGGCCGGATTAGGTGTCTTATGATATCAACTTAAGGTTGGCTTAATCTGTGTCAGGCAAACTCTCCTCCATAGTTTCGGAGGAGAGTGTCATGAAAACCCGTATTTATGAAAGTTTGACCACCGTATGCAGTGTGCTGATTGTTAGCAGCTTTTTGTATGTGTGGGTGAGCTCTTACTGATTTTTCGCCAATTCCACCCATGCGCGAGTGCCGCTGGCTCCCTGGCGATTTTGCAGATAGAAATGCCCTTGATGTAACTGGGTGATACGACTGACAATGCTCAGCCCCAGCCCAATCCCACCAAAACGGCTGTCCATTCGGACGAATGCTTTACTTAACTCCCCGCATTTACTTTCATCAATGCCCGGCCCTTCATCTTCGACGGCCAGGACGGCATCATGCTCGGTGTTCAGGATAATCGTAATATGGGTGCCTTCCGGGCTGTAACGATGCGCGTTTTCCACCAGATTTCGTAGCAGCATCCGCAACAGCGTAGCATCGCCACGCACAACAACGTCCGCCGCGCTTTGTGGCAGGAGCAGCGTCTGTTTACGTTGGTCCAGCATGGTGTTGAGTTCATCGTAGGAGGGCAGAATAACGTCCTCCAGCAGTTTGACATTCTGGTAACTCCCGGCTGAAAACGACTGTCCGACGCGGGCGAGTTGCAGCAGTTGCGATACGCTGTCCATCATCTGGTCAAGGCGGGCAATTAACGGCGTAACGTCGACCTTATGGGTTTTGGATAATAATTCCAGATGCAGGCGAACGCCTGACAGCGGTGTACGCAGTTCGTGGGCGACATCGGCGGTAAATAAGCGTTCGTTTTCAATAGTGCTGGTCAGCCGTGTCACTAGCTCGTTGAGCGCTGAGACAACGGCCTGAATCTCAACGGTTGAGCTGTGAATTTCAATTGGGGCCAGGTTATCGGCTGCTCGCGCTTCTAACTCTTTTTGCAGATCTGCCAACGGGCGGGTTATTCGTCGTACCGCCTGATAGCAAATCAGCAACGTCAGGCTGACCATAAAGATGCCGGGGACGATCAGGCTGGCGATAGCCTCGCGGATCTCATGCATGATGTGGCGATCGTTATTACGATTTTCGCGTAGCGCCTGTTCGAATAACTGTATTTGTTCGGTACTTTCGTGCCACAACCAGAAGGTACTAATCAACTGAAAGACCAGCAGAATAAGACCAATCGTCAACATCAGGCGATGACGAAGCGGGAGCGGTTGTTTTAGATATTGCAGCGGTTTCACTTAGCTTTCCTCAGTGGCGACCAGCATATAGCCAAATCCCCTGACCGTGCGGATGCGTGATTTACCGACTTTATCGCGCAGATTGTGAATATGCACTTCCAGCGTATTGGTCGACGGTTCGTTATCCCAGCTGTAGATGTCGTTATACAAAATTTCCCGGTGTACCGGGCTGCCCGCTTTGAGCATCAGGCGTGACAGGAGTGCGTATTCTTTCGGCGTCAAGATAACCTCTTGTCCGTCCATCCACACCTGGCGACGACCGATATTCAGCGTCAGATTGCTGACAATTAATTCACTTTCACCCTGATTGTTGTGGCGACGCAGAAGTGCCCGGATGCGGGCGTGCAGTTCTTCCAGTGCGAACGGTTTGACCAGATAGTCATCGGCGCCCACGTCCAACCCGCTGACCCGATCTTTGAGCGTGTCACGGGCGGTGAGAATAAGCACCGGCACGGTGTATTTTTTCTGCCTGATCCGGTTCAGGAAATGCAGGCCGTCTTCATCCGGTAAACCCAGGTCCAGAACAACCAGACTGTAATGTCCGGTTTCCAGACATTGCTCCGCTGCACGGGCCGTTGATACGCCGTCGCAGGCATAGCCTTCTGTTTGCGCGGCGAGTATCAGTCCCTGTAATAACAACGTATCGTCTTCAACAATCAGAATTTTCATTCGTTTAGCCTCCCCGGCAGGGTTGCAGAATATCATCTGCCGCCTGATATTTCTGTGTTTGCACGCCCGTTAATCCCAGCAGAGTTGAGAAGAGATTATCCTGCGAGAAGTCTTCTGAGCTTGCCCGTTTTTGCAAACATGTCTGAGAGACCTGATAGCGTTGCTGATAATCCTCGGAGAGCCACAGCAGCATCGGCACATGTTTTTGCGTATCTGGTGCAATCGAATACGGCAGGCCGTGCAAATAGACGCCATTTTCCCCTAAGGATTCGCCGTGATCGGAAAGATAGACCAGGCTGGTGGTGAAATTATCCTGGTGTTCTTTCAGTATATTGATTGCTTTATCAACAATATAGTCAACGTAAAGAATGGTGTTGTCGTAAGTATTGACCAACTGTTGCTGCGAACAGGTCTGGATTTCGTTGGTATCGCAGGTTGGCGTAAATTTCTTAAACTGCGCAGGATAGCGGTTGTAATAGGTCGGACCGTGGCTGCCGATGGTATGCAGCACAATCACGCCGTCGCCTTGCAGGTTATTAATGTACTCTTCCAGCCCGTGGAACAGGACTTCATCGTAGCATTCACCGTCAATACACTGCCCTGGCAGGTTCAGCTTAGTCATATTCTGGTGTGGAACCCGGTCGCAAGCCCCTTTGCAGCCGCCGTCGTTATCGTTCCACAGAACGTTAATTCCCGCCCGCTGAATGATGTCGAGTACGCCTTCCTGATGCTGTGCCAGTTCTTCGTCGTAGTGCGCGCGTGGCATGTCCGAGAACATGCAGGGTACTGATACTGCCGTTGCCGTTCCGCAGGATGTGGTGCGGGGGAAATAGACCACATCATCTTTTTCCAGCAGCGGGTTGGTCTGGCGCGAGTAGCCTGACAGCGAGAAGTTATCGCCGCGCGAGGTCTCGCCGAGAACCACAATCGTCAGGTTTTTACGCTTTTCTTTTACCATCAATGGATTGCGATGTGCATCCTCGCCAATGCGCACCAGCGGCAGGTGGGCCAGTCGCTGGTGTGAATACCAGGATGACGTCGCCACAATGCTGTTGGATGGACTGAGGGATTTCACCAGTTCTTTGTTGTTGCGAAACAGTGAGGCGTAATCTTTATAGAAGAACGCAGCGACCAGCACGATCAGCAGCGCGGAGATCAGAATGTTCGCGCCACGAAACAGTATGCTGCGCATGACTGGCGTGATCGGTTTGATTTTTACCCAGCAGGCAATGAGCGCGGCCAGAATACCGCTGATCCCAAGTGTAAGCACCATTCGTGGCGTCATGAGGGCGAAGGTTTCAGCGGGCGTAGTATCCATCATATTGGCGATCATCGAGCGGTCGATGATGATGCCGTAGGTCATGATGAAATATTGGGCCGATGCACCAACCAGAATGAAAATGCACGCCACAAGGCGATTAAGCCACAGGAATGAGGCCAGCGTCAGCACGATGTTCATGACGCTGAACGCGACCACCGGCATTGATAAAAACACCAGCACGTTACGCACAGAGTCCAGAGGCAGGTCTTGCAGCACTTGTTTATAGAACGCAATGTTCAGGAAGGTCGCAAGATAAAATGAGATCAGCAGGAGCCAGCTGATTAGCCCGAGAGTGGGCCTTTTAAACAAGAGCTTTAACATTAAGGGGGTTCCATCGACTATGTGGCGCAAATCCTCTCAAAGTAAAATTAAGCCAACCTTAAGTTCTTAATGTTGATTTTTCGAATATCAGCGAGGCAGCGTAGGCCCGATGAACTGACGCCATCGGGCAATGACGATTGCTTAAGTTAGTTATTGTTTACCGGGGCATCCAGTGGATACGGGTTTTTATGGATCCGGTTGTAGTTCAGTGCGTACAGCGCGGTGATGATCATCAGCGTGACGAACGACCACATCACTTCTTTGGCGCCGGAACCGACAACCGCCCAGATGCAGTAGACAAAGGCGATAAAGGTCACCAGTAAGTACATCGGGCGTGCTTTACCAAAGTGGCCATGGCCGAGCAGCAGTAGCGCGGCGCAGGTGTACAGATACGGCACCAGGGTGAAAATAACGGAAACCGAAGAGACCAGACCAAACTCTTTCGCTGCGTTCGGCGACATACTGCTGAACTGGAAGATGGTCATCAGGATGCCGACAATAATTAACCCGGCCACTGGCGTACCGGCTTTGTTCACGCGGGCAAAAATCGGTGGGAACAGGCCGTCATCGGCTGCGGCTTTGGCGGTTTGCCCGGCAAGCAGCGTCCAGCCGCCCAGAGAACCAAGACACCCGGCAGCAGCACAGAAGGAAACAATCGCCCCAGCGGTGTCACCCAGCGCCATACGTGCGGCATCACCGAACGGAGAGGCTGATACACGCAGCGCCGCATTAGGGATCATACCCATGATTGCGGTGGTGGAGAGCACGTAGCAAACAGCGGCAATCAGCACGCCGCCCATGGTGGCGATAGGTACGTTACGTTTGGGATTTTTAACCACGCCAGCCGCAACGGAGGCGCTTTCCACCCCGATAAATGACCACAAGGTGACGTTCAGAGTGCTTTGAATCGCGCCGAAGGTGTTCATGCCGCTGACGTTCCAGGCCGCCATATAGGTTTCACCGCGGAACCAGAACCAACCGAAGACGGCAATCCCGACAATTGGCACCAGTGCCAGTACCGTTGCGACGGCCTGCACGCGGGTGATCATTTTCGGTCCGACAATGTTCAGTAATACGAAGATCCATAGCACTACGACGCAGGTCAGCGTCAGGACCAGCGGATCTTTTAAGATGGGGAAGAAGTAGCTCAGGTAACCGACGCCAATGACCACCATGGCGATGTTACCAATCCAGCAGGCCAGCCAGTACAGCACGTTGGTCTGGTAGCCCAAAAAAGGACCGAAGCAACGGCGGGCGTAAGCATAAGAACCGCCGGGACTGGAGTCTAAGGACGACATTTTGGCGTACACCATCGACAGTGCCAGAGCACCGATAATCGTGACCAACCATCCGTAGATTGCAATCCCGCCAGTTGACGCAAGGTTTGCGGGTAGCAGGAATACACCGGAACCCATAATATTCCCCGACACCATAAGGGTGACGGGGATTAAGCCCACTTTGTGAGCATCAGCATCCGTCGACATATTTTTTAACTCCTGATAAGGATAAATGACGCCTTATCATACCTCGTCAAAAGTCTGTTTAATGATGACGGAGCTGGGGTATCGCTAATGCTGATATTATTATGGCTTATCGCTAACTGATTAAAAATCAGGCGGCGGATGGCTCCCTGTGTTGGCTAACATAATGCAGAGGCGTCATCCCATAGAACTCTTTGAATACGGAGATAAAGTATGAGGTACTGTTATATCCACACAGTTGAGATACCTGAGAAATGTTTTTGCCGTCCATCAGTAATTGATTGACGGCATATCGCATGCGACATGTGGTAATTATTTGGCTGTAACTTGTATTTTCACTTTTGAGCTTTTTCTTTAACAAACTGGGACTCAGGCATAAGCAACTGGCAACCATGCTTAAATTCCAGTCTTTATGTATATCGCTCTCAATAATGTGATAAACGCTATCGCTGATACAGTTGCGTAGCATATACATGAGCAAAGAAATAAACTTTTTGCTGTCGAGAAAGCGTGATAACACCGTGAACAGTAGCGAGCGTGTACGCTCTCTTTCAGCTTCGTTCACTGTGTCCATTACGCTATGTTGGGCAGCCACCCTGAAGACATCCGGCGTCAGACACGCGGCGGTCATCACTGGGCTGGCACTGCGTTGCCAGAGTGGGATCTGTGAAAGGTCTTTATTTAAAAAGCGCAGATAATCTTTAATGATATCGCGGCTGATATGTACGACCAATGCGTTATTAAGTGATGAGAAATCGATAATATTATTATCGCATGCCACCAGTGCCATATGATTAGCTTTTAAACTGATGGCTTCTTTACCGTTAATCCTTAACCAAACATCCTTCTCCGTTAATACAACAACACAAGCTTCTTTGCTGCAAAGCCTCATACCCAACTCCAGGAATATGAACATAAAACACCGTAGCTCAACATCAGATGAGCCAAATCGGCTAAATTGAAATTGTATGATGAAACCAGGACTGCAATAAAATAACGTGTCTGAAATTAATTACAATGTTTGGCGGGATTTTTCTTATGTACACATTTTTGTACGCAAGTGGAAAGGCGCTATTTGCGTATAAAAAAAGCGCGGGGTGGTCCCGCGCAAAAAGGTATGACAATGTTATTGTTTTGCAGCAATACTCAGGAATTACTCAAGCATGACATGTCTACCTTAAACATCGGACTATCTATAAAACGACATTATGCTTTCACGCACATAACGTGGTACACACCGTCAATAATTTCCGTTCCTTCGGTTTCATGTTCAAATCCAGGGAAGTGGTGGTCCCAGGACTGCAACGAACGTAGATAACTAATCTGCGGGCTATTGGCGTCGCCAAAGTTTTCCCCGGACAGCAGCATCGGAATTCCTGGTGGGTAAGGAATAACGGAATTCGCGGCTATACGACCCGGCAGATTTTCAATGGCCACCATCTCAACGTTATCGCTGACTATCGCGTTATAGGCTTCACGCGGGGTGATTTCAGCAACAGGCAGGCCGGAGTAGGCCGCGTTAAGACGTGCGCCTGGGTTGTTCTCTTTCAGCCAGGCGAACATGGTGTCGCCCAGATCGTGAATGCCCATGTTGGCGTAAGTGTCTGGATGTTCCTCAACCAGTTCTGGCATCACCTGTGCCAGCGGGGTATTGGCATCGTAATGGTGTTTGAAAGAGCACAACGTGTTGATCAGTGTGCCCCATTTCCCGCGGGTAATACCCATGGAGAACAGGAACATAATCTGGAAATCGGTGGTACGGGTCGGCACGATGCCGTGACGGCCAAGCCAGGCGGTGACCAGTGCGGCCGGTACGCCGTTCTCTTCCAGTTCGCCATCGTCGCCCATCCCCGGTGCCAGAATGCTGACTTTGATCGGGTCCAGCATGCTCCAGTTATCCGGCAGGTCTTTAAATCCGTGCCAGGATTCACCCGGGCGCATAACCCAGCAGTTCTGGTCGGTGGTCAGGAGTTGGGTTGGCGCATCGGCAAAGTCATAGGTTTTGCCGGTCTGCGGATCGGTCACAATCTCTTTGTTCCACGGTTTGAAGAACCAGTCGCCTTCGGCGGTGAATTCTTTGTACAACCGTGCCATGGCCTGACGGAAATCGACCGCTTCGTCGATCACTTCCTGGGTGAGTGACAGGCCGCTGTTACCATCCATCATGGAGACCGCCACGTCGTTTGAGGCGCAGATGGCATACAGCGGAGAGGTAGTGGCGTGCATCATGTACGCCTGGTTAAAGCGGGAGAAGTTCACGGCCCCACGACCTTCACGAACGTGAATGTAAGATGCCTGAGAAAGCGCATTCAGCAGTTTGTGGGTTGAGTGGGTGGCAAAAACGGTAGGACCGTTATGATCGCCCGGCGCGCCACGCATGGCGTAGTGATCGGCATAAATTGGGTTGAAGCGAGCATAGCCGTACCAGGCCTCATCGAAGTGGATGCGATCGCTGGTTTGCGCGAGCAGGTCCTGGGCCTCTTTGGCGTTGTAGCAAACACCGTCGTAGGTACAGTTGGTCACAACGCTGTAAGACGGTTTTTGCCCGGCTTTACCTTTGGTCAGCGGGCTTTCGCTGATCTTTTTCTGCAATGTTTCAGGCTGCATTTCCTGCGGGTAGATAGGCCCGATAATGCCGTACCGGTTGCGGCTTGGCACCATATACACCGGTTTTGCCCCGGTGAGGATAAGCCCCTGCTCGATGGATTTATGGCAGTTACGATCCAGCACCACGACGTCGTTGTCGGTCATACAAGCTTGCATGATGGTGCGGTTAGAGCCGGAAGTCCCGACCACTACAGACCAGGAGCGATCAGCGCCAAACACGCGGGCGGCATATTTTTCGCTCTCGCCAAACGCGCCGGTATGATCCAGCAGCGAGCCGAGCGATGCACGTTCAATACCCATGTCGCTACGGAATAAGTTTTCACCATAGTAATCATGGTAGAAACGACCGGCCGGCGTTTTGGTGAATCCGACGCCGCCCTGGTGACCCGGTGCTGCCCAGGAGTATTCATGGATGTCGCCGTACTTCATCAGCGCGCTGAACAGCGGTGGCAGAAGCTGTTGGCGGTAGCGGGTCATTGCCGCAACGGCGCGCCCGGCGATAAAGTCTGCGGTGTCTTCCAGAATCCAGGCAAATTCATCGACAAGCTCCAGCAGGTCGCGATCCAGCGATGCGGTGGCTTTTTCGCGATCGCCCAGCAGGAAAACGGGAACGTTTTGCTGGCGCTCGTGGAGCTTGCCGATCAATTGCCTGACGTTCAGGTGCTCGTCTTGTTGTTCCATTTGATAGCTGAACATCAGACAATCAATGGCTTCATTGGCGGCGAGGATTGCATAACCATCGTCGAATGAGGTGGACTTAATGACGGTAACATTTTGGCGGCTTAATGCATCAGCCAGACGTTCGACAGCGCTACCGACCCAGGTGTCCTGATGCAGAAACTCACTTTCAACAATTAATACTTTCATCATCTTTTACCCGGTTGTGGAAAGGTTGCAATCTATGAATTGCAGACACACCGTATGAATGTGACGCAGGCAAGTATTATCCTGTCAAAATGGGCTGTAAAGCGGGTAAAAAGTAGCCTGATTTGTGTTTAATTTGTTTTTAAACAGTGTGTTATGTTTGCTTGTTGGCGGTTTTTCACCGCCGTTTATCGACAGGGGGAATATTTTTTTGGCTGATACTGATATTGCCGAATGATATCAACCTGCGATTGTTTGCCGATGCTGCTGGCTTAGTTTGCGGTACTGCTGCGGCGACATGCCGACAAACTTGCTAAAGGTGTCATAAAAACGGCTGCTGGATCGGAATCCGGCGGTCAACGCAACGTCGAGAATGGTTTTATCGGTATCGCTGAGCAATGCGCGGACGTGATTGATCCGCATTGCCGTAATGTACTGCTTCAGGGTGAGTTGCATTACGCGTTGGAAAATCCCCATCGCGTAGTTGGCGTTGAGCTTCACGTGTTCCGCGACGTCGTTGATGGTGAGCGCCTGATCGTAGTTGTCGGCAATAAAGCTCAGCATTTGGCTGACGTAAAACTGGGCGTGCCGCGACACGCTGTTTTTGTGGGTCCGCGAGGTTTTATTGACCAGGATAGGCTGCCAACCGGAAAGGCTAAACCGTTTGAGCATCAGACCAATTTCATCAATGGCGAGCTGGCGAATTTGTTCGTTCGGGTTGCTCAGTTCCTGTTGCCAGCGCTGAACCTCAAAGGTGCTCAACTGCTGCGACGCCAGCGATTTGATGACCATTCCATGGGTAACATGGTTGATCAGCTCGCGATCCAGCGGCCAGGAGAGGAAAAGGTGCATCGGTAAATTGAAGATAGCCATACTTTGGCAGCTGCCCGGACGCGTGAGTTGATGCGGTGTACAGGCCCAGAATAGCGTGATGTGTCCCTGTTTTATCTGCACGACTTCATTGTTGATAAGGTACTCGACGTCACCATCAAACGGAACATTGATCTCCACCTGCCCATGCCAGTGGCTGGCAGGCATAGCATGCGGTGAGCGCAACTCGATATCCATCCGTTGATATTCTGAGTACAGCGATAGCGGGCTGCGGGTTTGTTCTTCATCGCTACTGCACATGTGCGGATCGGGAGGGAGAGGCGATGTCGGTAATGTACTCATGGTTGCTCCATTTCCTGAATTATCAGAATCATGTCATTTAACACGTATTAAGGCTGAGAATCAGGACACAAATTGGACCGTTACCATTGAGCATAGCGACATTTTGCGGCCGCATACTCTGCTTTTTGGGTAATTTTGTCCCATAAACTCAGATCCAATAGGGCGCAGAGTGATGATCTGAGTTTATGGGAATGCTCGGCAGGGAAGTCGGAGGTTTTCATCTATGCGCTGTGCCACCATGACTGTGTTCACTAATGTTCTGGAGAGTCATGATGTCTGCACCCAAAATTACCTTTATCGGCGCCGGTTCCACGATTTTCGTCAAAAATATTCTTGGGGATGTCTTTCACCGCGATGCGCTTAAATCTGCGCATATCGCCTTGATGGATCTCGATCCTACGCGTCTGGAAGAATCACACGTTGTTGTGCGCAAGTTGATGGATTCTGCGGGCGCGTCTGGACGAATCACCTGCTATACCGATCAAAAAGCAGCATTACAGGATGCTGATTTTGTAGTGGTCGCTTTCCAGATTGGCGGCTATGAACCTTGTACCGTCACCGATTTTACGGTGTGTAAACGCCATGGTCTGGAGCAGACGATTGCCGACACGCTGGGGCCGGGCGGCATCATGCGCGCGCTGCGTACCATCCCGCATTTATGGCAGATTTGTGAGGATATGACCGAAGTCTGTCCGCAGGCCACGATGCTTAACTACGTTAACCCGATGGCAATGAACACCTGGGCAATGTATGCACGTTATCCGCATATTAAGCAGGTTGGGTTGTGTCATTCGGTGCAGGGGACGGCGGAGGAGTTGGCCCGCGATCTGAACATCGACCCTGCTTCTTTGCGCTATCGCAGTGCCGGGATCAACCATATGGCGTTTTATCTGGAGCTGGAGCGCAAAACGGCGGACGGTGCCTATGTGAATCTCTACCCGGAGCTGCTGACGGCCTATGAATCCGGTCAGGCGCCGAAACCAAATATTCACGGAAATACCCGTTGCCAGAACATTGTGCGCTATGAAATGTTCAAAAAACTGGGGTATTTCGTCACCGAATCGTCGGAGCACTTCGCTGAATATACGCCGTGGTTTATCAAACCGGGGCGTGAAGATCTGATTGAGCGCTATAAGGTGCCATTGGATGAATATCCGAAACGTTGTGTGGAACAGTTGGCGAACTGGAAAAAAGAGCTGGAAGAGTACAAAACGGCTGAGCGGATCGACATTAAACCGTCGCGCGAATATGCCAGCACTATCATGAACGCTATCTGGACCGGTGAACCGAGCGTCGTGTATGGCAACGTTCGCAATGACAATCTGATCGATAACCTGCCGCAAGGCTGCTGCGTTGAAGTCGCTTGTCTGGTCGATGCGAATGGTATTCAGCCAACGAAAGTCGGGACTCTCCCGTCACATTTGGCGGCCATGATGCAAACCAATATCAATGTTCAGACCCTGCTAACGGAAGCCATCCTGATGGAGAATCGCGATCGCGTTTATCACGCGGCGATGATGGATCCGCATACCGCCGCTGTACTGGGGATTGAAGAGATTTATGCGCTGGTGGACGACCTGATCGCGTCTCACGGCGACTGGCTGCCGGCCTGGCTGCACCGTTAATACACAATCACGCCGGGCATTGTATCCGGCGTTTAACCTCTGACGTTTCCTCTTACAGAAGGCGGGCGCTGGTAACAGCGACCCGATACCCTATGAGCATATCTCTGACAACAAAACTCAGTTATGGATTTGGAGCGTTTGGTAAGGATTTCGCCATCGGAATTGTGTACATGTACCTGATGTATTACTACACCGACGTGGTGGGATTATCGGTGGGGCTGGTCGGAACGTTGTTCCTGGCGGCAAGGATCTGGGATGCGGTAAACGATCCCATCATGGGCTGGATTGTGAACGCCACCCGATCTCGCTGGGGAAAATTTAAACCCTGGATCTTGCTCGGTACGCTGGCGAACTCATTGGTGCTGTTTTTGCTTTTTAGCGCACATCTTTTTGAGGGTACTGCGCAGGTCGTATTTGTTTGCGTGACGTATATATTATGGGGAATGACCTACACCATTATGGATATTCCATTCTGGTCACTGGTGCCAACCATTACACTGGATAAACGCGAGCGTGAACAACTGGTGCCGTATCCGCGTTTCTTCGCCAGCCTTGCCGGGTTTGTTACCGCAGGCGTGACGCTACCCTTTGTGAGCTATGTTGGCGGAGCCGATCGTGGTTTTGGTTTTCAGATGTTTACGCTCATTCTCATCGCGTTCTTTATCGTTTCCACCGTTGTGACGCTACGGAATGTGCATGAGGTTTTTTCGTCAGACAGTGAGGCCACGGCAGACAGCAGTCGTCTTGGGTTGAAAGCGATCGTTGGGCTCATTTATAAAAATGACCAGCTAACCTGCCTGTTAGGTATGGCACTGGCTTACAATATTGCATCCAATATCATTGCTGGCTTTGCCATTTACTATTTTACCTACGTGATTGGCGATGCAAGTCTCTTCCCGTACTACATGTCTTACGCAGGTGCGGCAAACCTGCTGACGCTGATTTTCTTTCCTCGGTTGGTAAGCGCGTTGTCACGACGGATCTTGTGGGCTGGGGCATCGGTGCTGCCGGTGCTTAGCTGTAGCGTACTACTGGTGATGGCGCTGGCAGATTTCCATAATATCTTACTGATTGTTATTGCTGGTGTTTTACTAAATATTGGATCTGCGCTTTTCTGGGTGTTGCAGGTCATTATGGTGGCGGATACCGTTGATTACGGTGAATACAAACTTAATGTTCGTTGTGAAAGTATCGCTTATTCGGTGCAGACAATGGTGGTAAAAGGTGGGTCAGCATTTGCCGCTTTCTTTATCGCGTTGATACTCGGGGTGATTAATTACGCGCCAAATGTCGCGCAGTCTGCCGAAACCATCGTTGGCATGCAGTTTATTATGATAGCGCTACCCGCACTCTTTTTTGTGGTGACCTTAGTCCTGTATTTCCGCTTTTATCGACTGAATGGCGACACCCTGCGCAGGATCCAGATCCATTTACTGGATAAGTATCGCAAGGTGCCGCAGCACCATGAGCAACCGGTTATCCCGGCTATTGCGGTAGTGGCTCCAGGCGATGTGAAGGCATAGCGATGGAATGGCAATCGTTGATTGGATATTTGGCGGCCAGCCTGACGACGCTCTCTTTCTTGCCGCAAGCCATTAAGGTTATTACCACCCGCAATACGCAAGGTATCTCCGGTTTGATGTATGTGATGTTTGTGTGCGGGCTGGTTTTGTGGCTGATTTACGGATTATTGATTGAAGATACTGCCGTCAGCATGGCGAACTTTCTGACACTGTTGTTCGCCTTGCCGATTCTGGTTATCAAGTATCGTAGTAGGTAGCGTAGATTGCCGGAGAAGCGTTAGCGCTCTCCGGCCGTTTTCAACTGCCGATTGTGCCAGCCCGCCAACGCGAGGACCGTTGTTAACGCACCGAGCAGGGCGCAGAACATGTCCGACTGGGTATCCCACGGGTCACCCTGCGTGCCAAGGAAGTCATCCGCACCTTGTCCCATTGCCAGCGCCGCCCACCATTCGATCAGTTCATACATTGCGCTAATCGCCAGCGCTACGCAGCAGACCAGAAATGACAGCATCTTACGACCACGGACAATATTGCCGCGCACTAAAATCTCTCTTGCCGTCAGGGCTGGTACCAGCCCCTGGAAGAAATGGCCCAGCTTGTCATAGGGGTTACGGCTGAGATCCAGCCATTCCTGAACCTGAAAACCAATGGGAACTTTGGCGTAGGTATACATCCCACCTACCATCAGAATGATGGCGTGCAAGAAAATCAACGTATAAAGCAGCGGCGTCAATGGGTACTGCTTCATGGTAGCCAGCAACAGCGGGACGACAATAATGACTGGCGTGACTTCCATCAGCCAGGTGATTTTCTCAGAGGCAGAGATACCGGTGTAGATAAGAATCAGCGCCAGGATCAATGCGCCAGTGCGCAAGATTGTGGGGTTCAGAGTGCGGAGCATTGCGAATTCACACGTAATGGAAAAGGTCACTATTCCCTGTGAACGGCAAAAATTCAATACCAGTAAATGGGGGGATAAAGTTGGCCCGGGGGGATCGCTGGACTGACGCCAAAAATTTAGTGCCAGTCCAGTGCCGGGCCGAATGGGTTACTTCGCGCAGTTAGCGCATTGTTTGCTGACGATTTGCTGGAAGAAATCGTTGCCTTTGTCATCGACCAGGATGAAAGCCGGGAAATCTTCTACTTCGATTTTCCAGATAGCTTCCATTCCCAGCTCCGGGTATTCCACGCATTCCAGATGCTTAATGCTCTGCTGCGCCAGTACCGCTGCCGGTCCACCGATGCTGCCCAAGTAGAAGCCTCCGTGTTTGTGGCAGGCGTCAGTCACCTGCTGGCTACGGTTACCTTTTGCCAGCATGATCATGCTGCCGCCGTGAGACTGCAACAGGTCAACGTAGGAGTCCATACGACCCGCGGTGGTTGGACCTAAAGAACCGGACGGGTAGCCTGCAGGCGTTTTGGCCGGACCCGCGTAGTAGATCGGATGATCTTTCACGTACTGCGGCAGACCTTCGCCGGACTCAATACGTTCTTTTAACTTCGCGTGGGCAATGTCACGACCAACAATGATAGTACCGCTCAGTGACAGACGAGTAGAAACCGGGTACTGAGAGAGCTGGGCGAGGATCTCTTTCATTGGGCGGTTAAGGTCAACTTTAACCACTTCGCCTTCGCCCGCCTGGCGCAGAGATTCTGGAATGTACTGACCTGGGTTATGTTCCAGTTTTTCAATCCAGATCCCTTCGCGGTTGATCTTGGCCTTGATGTTACGGTCTGCGGAGCAAGAAACGCCCATACCAACCGGGCAGGACGCGCCGTGGCGAGGCAGGCGGATCACGCGGATATCGTGTGCGAAGTATTTTCCGCCAAACTGAGCGCCAAGGCCGAGTTTTTGCGCTTCTTCCAGTAGTTCCTGTTCCAGTTGCAGATCGCGGAACGCCTGGCCGTGAGCATTGCCTTCAGTCGGCAGCGCGTCATAGTAGTGTGTGCTGGCCAGCTTCACCGTTTTAAGGGTGCTTTCCGCTGACGTGCCGCCAATGACGAATGCGATGTGGTACGGCGGGCAAGCTGCGGTACCCAGCGTACGCATTTTCTCAACCAGGAAGTTTTTCAGTTTGCCGGGAGTCAGCAGCGCTTTGGTTTCCTGATATAGATAGGTTTTGTTGGCTGAGCCGCCGCCTTTGGCCACGCACAGGAATTTGTATTCGTCACCGTCCACGCTGTACAGATCGATCTGTGCGGGCAGGTTGGTGCCGGTATTCACTTCTTTGTACATATCCAGCGCCGCGTTTTGCGAGTAGCGCAGGTTATCTTCGATATAGGTATTAAATACGCCTTTGGAGAGCGCCGCTTCATCGCCGCCGCCGGTCCAAACACGCTGACCTTTTTTACCCATGATGATTGCCGTACCGGTGTCCTGGCAGGTTGGCAACACGCCTTTGGCGGCGATTTCGGAGTTTCTCAGGAACTGCAGTGCCACGTACTTATCGTTTTCGCTGGCTTCGGGATCATGGAGAATTGAGGCGACTTGCTGTTGGTGTTCTGGGCGGAGCATGAAGGAGGCATCGTGGAAGGCTTGCTGGGCCAGTAGCGTAAGTGCTTCAGGGGCTACTTTCAGGATTGTTTCGCCTTCAAACTCGCCGACGCTGACGTGTTCGGATGTCAGCAGGTAGTACTCAGTTTTGTCTTCCCCCAGTGGGAAAGCCGCCTGGTAAGTGAATTCAACTTTTGACATTTGCTTCCAGCCTTTTCATTTTTCTCAGGAATTTTAAAATTCTCTGTGTCTTCATGGTGGCGTGCCGTACCAACGTGGACGGCACGCGAACTGTGATTACAGGAAACCGTACATTGCGGCGAAGATCCAACCAAAGACACAGGATACGCTTACGCCGATCAAGCCAGGCAGAATGAAGCTGTGGTTGATAACGAAGCGGCCGATGTGGGTGGTGCCGGAACGGTCAAACTGGATAGCAGCCAGATCGCTCGGGTAGGTCGGCAGAATGTAGTAACCGTAACATGCCGGAGCAGAAGCCACGATGTACGCGGGATCAACTCCGATTGCCAGCGCGACCGGAACAATCGCTGCCAGCGCCGCTGCCTGGGAGTTTACAAATTTGGATACCAGCAGCAGAACAATTGCATAGGCCCACGGATACTCTTTCACCATATTGCCCAGCACACCTTCGATTTCTGTCATGTGCGCGCCGAACATTGTTTCGGCCATCCAGGCAATACCGTACACCGCCACAATCGCGATCATACCGGAACGGAAGACTTCGTTTTTAGATATTGAAGCGGGATTGGTCTTCGTCAGGATAATAATCAGCGCACCGGTCAGCAGCATGAACATCTGGATAACCAGCACCATTGACAGCGGTTTGCCGCTAAAGGTAGGACGCAGCTCAGAGAACGCGCCAAGCACGGCAACAACGGCGATAGCGGCCAGGAAGATCCACATGGCCAGCCAGTTGCTTTTCGGCAGCTTTTTGTCTAACAGCGTGGCGGTATCGCCATACACATAGTTGTGGTTTTCAGGTACGGAAATGAACTTCTGGAACTCTTCATCTTTATCCAGATCCTTACCACGGAACCAGCTGAAGATACCGATCGCCAGGATACCCAACAGGGTAGACGGGATGGTGATGCTGAGCAGGTCGAGGAATTCGAGATGCTTGCCTTCAAACGTTACGTTACCCAGCATTGCCACCAGTGACACAACGGCTACAGAAACCGGGCTGGCGATAATCCCCATCTGCGCGCCGATAGAACTCGCCGCCATCGGACGTTCCGGGCGAATATTGTTCTTAATGGCAACGTCATAAATGATTGGCAGGATGGTGTATACCACGTGCCCTGTACCGCAGAGAATCGTCAGGGTGCAGGTAACGAAAGGTGCGACGATGGAAACGTATTTTGGGTTACGGCGCAGCAGCTTTTCAGCGATTTGCAGCATAACGTCAAGGCCGCCGGAGGCTTGCAAGGTTGCCGATGCGGCCACCACGGCAATAATAACCAGCATTACATCTACAGGTGGTTTACCCGGCTGGAGATGGAAAACGAAAACCAGAATGACCAGGCCGATACCGCCTAATAAACCCAGTGCGATACCGCCCTTTCTGGCACCATAAAACAAACATATTAATATTATGAGAAGTTGTATACTAAATAACATTTTATTTACCCTCGCGAAAAACCCAGTCAATTTTTGAAAAATGGATCTGTGCCACATTCTTTTTTGCCAGAATAAGCATCAAAAAATGGTCAGTATTCGATATATCCGTATTTGCGATTAATGTTCAAATGTCTTGCTAGAATGTTTTTTTAAAGTTATGGCGATATTTGGTTTTTTCTGTGGCTTTGATCAGAGGAGAGAATCCTCAGGCGATGGGAAGCAGAGCTGAACATGGAAAGCTGCGGTTGACGCTGTAATTTATCTGTTTTGCGTTTTCCGCTATTACGTGAACCACCGACAGAATGGGTGAGTAGATTATTTATGTGATCACGGTCACGCCATCTCATAATGTGATGAGGTCGGCGTGCGGATACTTTTATTTGCTCACAAAAATGTACGGTGTCCATGGTACGTAGCATGGTCTCCATTGCTACCAGTCTAGATTTTGTATGTCTGGTTAATTTCAGACTAATCCTTTATGGGTAAAAATACACACTCTGCGAGTTAGATAATACTTAATTAACTTTTGTTAGCGATTTTGAAATTAAAAACAGTGTGATGGTTGTCAATATTAAAATAATACATTTAACATGCCGGATACAAATATATTTGATCTAACGCAAATTTATAATTTTACAGTGCCAGCTGGTGAAATTGGGATTTTTCATTATTTTAATAATTGTTACTTTCAAATAACAAATAATCCCAAGTGTATTTATTGGCAATATTGTTTAAGCAATGAGTAGTGTTCAGCCTGCACGCGATAACGATAAACAGGTCTGCCGGTCACGCCATAATGGATGCTGGTAAATAAGATGTGACAATTGACGAGCCAGATAAGGTATTTACGGCAAGAGACGCGCGAGATATTGACCTCGTTGGCCAACTCATCTGTGGAGAACTCTTGATCCTGGTGCTCATCAATCCACTGGCATAACGTGCGTAACGTTTGCGGCGTTAACCCTTTAGGTAAGCGCCGTGCTTCCTGTTCATTGGAAGAGCTGCCGTGAATCAGCTGGTCAAGCTCAGACTGTTCATAATACTGATGCTTGTCCATTTCATTTTTCTTGTGCAGCCAGCCGGTGAGCGCCTCTTCAAACCGGGAAGCCTGGAAAGGTTTGATCAGGTAGTCAACAACACCGTAGTGAAGTGAATCTTTGATGGTGGTGGCATCAGCGGCGGAAGAGATGACGATGACATCACACTTGCAACCTTCGCTGTGCAGAACCGGTAGCAGGTCCAGACCGTTTTCTTTTTGCATATAAATATCTAGCAAAATCAGATCAATATGATGACCGCTATGAAAGATTATCTCTTTTGCTTTCTCCAGCGTGGAGGCTGTGCCGCAGCAGTGAAAACCGGAGAGTTGCGCGACATAACGGCGGTTTAATTCCGCTACCATTGCATCGTCATCGACAATTAAGACATTGATCATCTGCTGGCCCTCTCACCATTCCACGGTAACTGTACAAAAAATTGGGTGAAGATCCCAGGTTCAGACTCGACGGATATATTGCCGCCAACGTTTTCAACCTGTTGTTTAACAAGCGCTAAACCTACGCCCCGTTCGGTTCCTTTTGACGAAACGCCCTTCTCAAAGATGTGCTCAATGTTTTCGGGGGCAATCCCCGGACCATCGTCATTCACTTCGCAATGCAACCAGCCGTGTCGATAATGCAAGGATACGCTGATCTCACCACCAGGTTCTTGACCTAGCGCTTCCAGGGCGTTTTCAATCAGATTCCCCAGAACGGTAATCAGCACCGCCACCTGATCTTCGTTGCTATTTTCCGGTAACTGGCTTTCATTGCTAATGACCAGACTATGGCCTAAATCAGATGTGCGATTAATCTTACTGAGTAAAAATCCTGCGATCACCGGTGATTTTATTTTTCCTAACAGCGAGCCAATTTCTTCCTGATAATTGTTTGCTGTCTTCAGGATGTAATTTTCAAGCTGCTTATAACTTTTCAGATGCAATAATCCCAGAATCACGTGCAATTTATTCATGAATTCGTGGGATCGTTCACGAAGTGCGTCGGCATAGTTGACCATACCATCCAGACGTTGCATTAGTTTTCGGACTTCAGTCTTATCTCTGAAGGTTGAAATGGCACCGATGATTTTACCGTTGCTGAGTACCGGGACCGTGTTAATTAAGAGTAGCCGATCCTTCACCATGATCTCTTCATCGCGGCGCGGCGTTCCGTCATGTAGTACCTGTGAAAAATCGACCACCTGTGACCACGCATGGCTGAGTGTGGAGAGCTGGGCATCATCTTGTGATTTGTGATAATCCAGCAGCTCCTGCGCCGCTTGGTTAATCAGCGTCACCTCACCGCATTCGTCAACGGCAATGACACCTTCCTTTATAGAGTGCAGCATCGCCTGGCGTTGTTCGAACAGATTGGAGATTTCATAAGGCTCCAGACCAAACAGAATGCGCTTGAGAACTTTGACAAATACCCATGTACCGAGCAGTCCAACCAGCACGCCAAATAAGATGGACCAGATGATGCTGCCGCGGCTGTTATTGATCTGCTCAGTCACCCGGCTTAGCTCAAGGCCGATCGACACGACGCCAATCTGCCGGTGATGTTCGTCATAGATAGGAGTAAATACACGTAGAGCTTTAGCCAGGAATCCGCGATTAATGGCGACATTCTCTTGACCCTGCAGGGCCAGCAATATGTCATCGCCTTTAAATGGCTGACCGATTCTCTGCGCTTCGGGATGGGAGTAACGAATGCTTTGCATATCAGTGACGACGATGAACAAAAAGTCGTTGCTCTTATTCACCGCCTGGGCAATCGCCTGAATGCCGCTTTCCTCGGGCTTTTTCATTAGTCCCTGGCGGATCTCCGGAGAGTTGGCTAGCGTTCGCGCGACCGCAAGCGCTTTACTCGCTAATGCATCGCGCGTCATGTTGCTGATCTGCGAGAAATAAATCAGATGAACGACAAGCAGCACGGAGAAGAGTACTGCACTAACCATGAGGATCACGGTGGTGCCAAGCTTCATCGGGCGTTTACGTATAGCAGTACGTTGCAGGGAGTATCTCATCACGGTCCTGAAATCACGGTTTGTACGGGTATTATTGCCTGATGGGGTGCGTAATTCAAAGGTGGTAGGGATTATGGCGCTTAAGTTGTCAGTCCTTCTTCTTTATATAGCGTAGAGTGAATTTCTTTCTATATAGAGGTTTTCATACCGATTCTCTCCCTTTTTAGGGACGCTGACAGATAATTTCCTTACGATTGTGGATAACTCTGTGCGTAAATGGGTATAAGGCGGGGTTTTGCTGTGGAATGCAGCAGTCAGTCATTTTTCTGTCATTTAAGGGTTGCGGGCCGCA